>CAZPGD010000009.1:0-9068 GCA_964585865.1 uncultured Hungatella sp.
CCAGAATGATGCATTCCGGCCGCATCGCCATCACGCCGGCGATGGCCACCCGCTGCTTCTGTCCGCCGGACAGCTTGTTGGGCGACTTATAGCGGTAAGCGGTCATTCCCACCGCCTCCAAGCTCTCGTCCACGCGTTTCCAGATATCCGCCGTGGGCACCCCGATGTTTTCCGGGCCGAATCCCACATCCTCCTCCACCACATTGCCGATGATCTGATTATCGGGATTCTGAAAGACCATCCCCGCTTCCCTGCGGATGTCCCAGAGCCGGGACTCGTCCGCCGTGTCCATGCCCGATACCCATACCGTCCCTTCCGTAGGCGTCAGAATGGCGTTGATCTGCTTGGCCAGCGTGGACTTTCCGGAACCGTTATGCCCCAGAATCGCCACGAAACTCCCCTTCTCGATATCCATGCTCAAACCGTCAATCGCCCGGTTCACCTCTTCGATATTCTCATCCTCATCTCTGCGTATATAATCATAAACCAGCTTGCTTGCCCTGATAATTCCCATAATCCCTCCGCGCTATCTGCCGCTTCCCGGCGGGGCGCCCCCTTTCCCGGACGGCCCGCGTGTCCTTCAATTTTAGACGAAATCCCCTCAATAGTCAAGGAAGCAATCAAAAAAGGAAAAATCGCGGGCCGGGCCTTCGGGCAAAATTGCCGGTGGACTAACCCGTCGTCTTATGGTATTATAACGGGGAAAGCACCGCGAAAGAGAGCATTTTTCGCTCCCGGCGCGGTTCAGCAGAGGAATGAATCTATGGAAAAAATGGAAGAAACGGAAGAGAAACTGCCCGATTCCCCGCTGATGGCCTTTGCGCGCTCAAGGGCAGAAAGCGAGATGGAGCGCATGGGCGGCACGAGGCTCATGACTTTCCATATATTTCTGGGGATACTGGACGCGGCCGCGGCGGATCCGGAGACGGTCGCCCGCGGCCTGGGGGAGCGGGATGCCGTCAGCGCGGAGCAGCGGGAGACTGTCAGCGCGGAGCAGCGGGATGCTGTCAGTGCGGAGCAGCGGGCGGTACGCGAAATCTTAAATTCCTGCGGGATAACGGAATACGGGAAGCTGGCCCGGGAGATCCGCGACGCGGCGGCAGACCGTGACGACGAGAAAGAATCCCTTATGGAGCGGTTTGAGCTTTTCTGCAGGATGTCGTGCCGCGCCCATGGGAAGGACCGTCTGGAGGCGGACGCGGCCCTTCGGTCCATTCTCCGGGTCCGGCCGCCGCTGCTTAGGAAATGTATGCCCGAAGCGCTGGAGATCTGCAGGAAAACGGAGGAAGAAGCAAGCCGGACGAAAAAATTCAGTCAGAAAGCCGCCCGCCTTGCCGAGCTGTCCTCACGCGTTTCCGAACTGCGCCGGGTCCTGCTCGATACCGTCCGCGGCCAGAATCAGGCCGTCATGTCATTCGCGGACGGCATCGCTTCGGCGCAGATACTTGCCGGGGAACGCAGGCGTTCGCCGATGGGTGTTTTTGTATTCGCCGGCCCGCCCGGAGTGGGCAAGACCTTCCTTGCCGAGAAGGCCGCTCAGATCCTGCAATGGCCGTTTAAACGTCTTGACATGAGCGAATACAACGTGATGTACGCGGTCGAGGAACTGGTCGGCTATGATTCCACGTACGCGAACTCCAAGGCCGGGTACCTGACCTCGTTCGTCGCCGAAAATCCCTACTGCATCCTCCTGTTTGACGAGATCGAAAAGGCCCATATCGACGTCATTCACCTGTTTTTGCAGATCCTGGACGCCGGCCGCCTGACGGACAAGTTTACGAAGAAAACGGTCCCTTTCCGCAATACCGTTATTATCTTCACCACCAACGCCGGAAGGATCTTCTACGAAAATGAGGATCGCAGGGACGCGGATGTTTCAAAGAACGAACTTCTGCGGGCGCTGGAAAACGAGATCGACCCCTTCACGAAACGGCCGGTATTCCCGCGGGCGCTCTGTTCGAGAATGGCGGCCGGCTGCCCGGTGCTGTTCCGGCACTTAAAGACGCGCGACCTGGTGGCGGTCGCGAAAAATGAATTTGCACGCTGCGCGGAAAGTTTTCGCGAAGAATACAATATACCCGTGTCGGTGGACGACGGGATCCCGTTTTACCTGCTTCTTCGGGCGGGCGGAGACACGGACGCCAGGACGCTCCGCGCCGAAGCCGAAAATTTCTTCAAGTCCGAGATCTTCGCCGTCAGCGGCTATCTCGGCAAAGACAGTCCGGAAGAAAAACTCGCGGCGCTTAAGGGCATTCGCTTTGCGGCGGAAGACGCCGGCGCCGCCGTGTTCGGATCCGACGGAGAAAAGAGGACGGTCCTTGTGCTCGGCGAACCCGGGTTCCGGGATATGTGCGGCGATGCCCTCGACCCGGACTGCGCGCTCATCGCCGCGGACGGGTACGCCGAGGCCCACGCGGCGGTAAGAGATTCCCGGCCCGTGCTCGTGTTCCTTCAGATGCCCGAACACCCCGCGCCCGGGGAAACGCGGAAGCTGCTTCTGTTTTTGGAATCGGTACCCGAGGAGGCTCCGCGCCTGCCCGTGTTCGTGTTTTGCGGAAAAGAAGACGCGGAGGATCAGGAACTCAAAACGGCGCTGCTTGGCAGGGGCGCCGCCGGGGTCCTCGGCCGGGACGGCGGGGAGGAAATGCGCGGCACGATCCGGCGGCTGTGCGAGGAACAGCGCCTGAGCGAGGCGGCGGACCGCTTTGCGCGGGAGCAGACGGCGCTGACATTCGATACGGAGGCCGTCTGCGTGGACGGGACCTTTACGATTACCCTGCGGAATTTCCGCGTAAAGCGGGTGGTGGACGGAGAGGACCGCGGCAGCATGGCCGGATACGGGCGGATGCCGGACGTCACTTTTGATGATGTCATAGGCGCGGACGAGGCCAAACGGGAGCTCCGGAGCTTCATCGGTTTTCTGAAGAATCCGAGATCGTACCGGAACAGCGGGCTGGAAGCCCCCAAAGGCGTACTTCTGTACGGCCCGCCGGGAACCGGGAAAACCTATCTGGCCAAGGCGCTGGCGCACGAGTCGGGAGTGCCCTTCTTTCCGGCCAACGGCAGCGGGTTTGCCTCCATGTATGTCGGCAGCGGCCCCGAGGCGGTGCGCGGGCTTTTCGCGAAGGCCCGCAAATATGCCCCCTCCATTGTGTTCATCGATGAGATCGACACCATCGGCAGGCTGAGGACCGGTTCGGACGGCAGCGCCGCCTATGAGGAGACCCTGAACATGCTCCTGACGGAGATGGACGGATTCGGGACAGACCCGCTGCGGCCCGTCTTTGTCGTGGCCGCTTCCAATTATGCCGTTGACGGCGCGGACGGCGGCCGCCGGGTCCTCGATCCGGCTCTGGCGCGCAGGTTCGACCGCAGGATCCTGGTAGATCTGCCCGACACGACGGAGCGGAGGGAATATCTGGAAAGAACCGTTAAGAATTATGACGGTGAAATTTCCGCCGGGATGATTTCAGATATCGCGAAGCGGAGCGTGGGAATGAGCTTCCCGATACTCAAAAGCATACTCGACCAGGCGGCGCGCAAGGCCCTGCGGGACGGGAAACCCCTTGACGACGGCTATCTGGACGGGGCTTTTGAAAATGAGCGCTTCGGAAATGAGAAAACGTGGAGCCAGGCGGCGCTGCTGCGCATGGCGAGACATGAGGCGGGACACGGACTGGCGGCCTGTCTGTCGGGATCGGCGCCGTCCTATATGACCATCGTGCCGCGCGGCGGCCACGGCGGATATGTGCAGCAGGACACGCAGGGCCGAGATCCGTTTTTCACGAAAAGAGAACTGGAATGGCGCGTCCGCGTGTGCCTGGCCGGGCGGGCGTCGGAGATCCTCTTTTACGGGAAAGAGGACGGACTGTCGACCGCGGCGTCGAAGGATCTGGAGACCGCGACCGGGATCCTGCGGGAGATGGTTTGCCGTTACGGCATGTATGAGGAGACGGGAATTGCCTTTTGCGGCGCGGACGGCCCGCTTCCGGATGCCGCGCGGCAGACGGTGGACCGGGTGCTTCTTGAGGAAGCGGAAACGACGCTGCGGCTGTTAAGGGAGAACAGGAGCAGGCTTGAAGCCCTGTCGGACGCCCTTCTTGCCAGGAACAGGCTGAACGCGCGGGAGATCGAGGAGATTGTGGAAAAACCGGAGTGAGAACGGAACGGAATACGGGAGGGAAAATGGAGAGAGAAACCGGAGAGAAAGAAAATCGGAAAACGGGCGGGGAAACGGAGCGCGGGGCGGCCGGCGAATCGCGGGAAAACGTGGCTTCCCGCGGCGGCGCGGGGCGGCCGTACAGCTACCATACCTTTTTATATCCGTTCCTGTACGACGACAACGGCTCGGTCTCCATGGACGAGTTTGAGAGCTGCCTGGGGAAAGGCTGGGAGCCGGCCGGGCCTGCAGACAGTACGCGGGAAAGGCCGTTGGAACAGAAGCTGTGGGATTACCAGACGATCCAGTATTTTAACGGGGCGGCGCGGCAGGCGCTTCTGGGAACGGACGGCGAGATCACGAGAAGCTACGTGCTTCTGCCTGAGACCCTGCACAACCGGGCAAAATATGTCATCTGGGACGCCGACGGCAGAAACTGCGCGGCGACAATCAACAATATCCGCCTGCAGCTGTTCAATACCGGCATTGCCGTCATGATCTATGAACTGGAAAACCGGCAGGAAGGGACCAAAACATTTCAAAAGGATCCCTCCGGCGCCGCCTGTTCCCCCGCGGACGGAAGCGGCGGGCGCGTGCCCGGTTCTTCCGCGGAGACGGAGGAAAAGATCCAAAGGATAAAATATATCAATGAATACGGGCGGCGGCTGTACCCGGAATTCCTTCCGCCTCCCCCTGTCCCCGGCGGAGAGGAAAAGCCCGGCTATATGCTCTGCGCGGAGAAGATCGAACTGCGCCTGGAAGGCGAGGACAGGAGCTTCGTTGAGGACGACTTCAGAAAGAGGGCCGCGCGCGGTCTGCGCACAAACGGAACAGACGGAACAGGAGGCACGGGAGGAAACGGCGGCGATCCGGAATGGGGGTACTGCGAGGATCCGCATCATCTTCCGAACATGATCACAAAGCTGCTTGCCTGCGACAAGATAGAGGGCGGCAAACTTTTCGCTTCCGGGAAAATTTTCTTAAGCCGCGGCAGCCGTTCGAAAAAACAGGACGATTGTTTCTGTATTGAACCGGCCATAGACGACCGGATGTTTGTCTGCTGCTGCATTGTTGACAAGGACTGCGCCGCTTATTTTCTGGAGGATCCCGCGCCGCGTGCTTCCGCGGGGGCGGGAACGAAGGCGGAAGCGGAAAACGGCAATAAGGACAGCAGCTGGAGGTTCCGCGGCGATAAAAATATCGGAGGCGAACTGTACGCGCTCATCAATATAGACGCCGATGATCCCAGCTGCCAGGACCCGGACATGGTTTCCGGATATCTGGACCGGCAGCTCTACCTTCGCTGGGCCGGATACGGATCCTTCCACGCGGTAACGAATCATTCCATGTTCTGTCTGACGGGACCGGACGGTTTTGATTCCTGCGCCCTGCCGTTCCTCCTGCTGTATATCCCCATGTGTGTCCTGGTCCTCGTCCAGCGGGCCTCGCTCATCTCGTTTGACGATAAGATTACCGCTCATGTCGCCCAGGCGCAGGGCTTTCAGAACAAGATGAAGAAGAAGCACCTCGACGAACTGGTCCAGCTGGAAGAGGATTTCGCCATTTTCCAGGGACAGATCCTTCTGCCGGAAGTCACCCCGCAGATCCAGGGCATCGAGCTTTACCGGCGCCTGCAGGAAATGCTTTTTATTGACAGGCTTGAAGAAAATGTCCAGAAGCAGCTCCACAACCTGTATGAGACCGACGGCTATGTAACGGATAAAAGAAATGAAAGGGCTTCCCGCTTCTTCATGTTCCTGGCCATATTGTCGGTATTTTCCGCCCTCGCGGACGGCAGGAGCTTCTTCGGGGAGATGTCCGCGTCTTTCCCTCTTTTCGCGGATCTCGTGGGGTTTTTTGAGAAAATGTTTTCCACTACGGCGGACAACGTGCTTATGGGCATGACGGTGGCTGTCATCGCGGCCGTAATCATCATCATTTGCTCCTGGGAAAAACTGGGTTCGTTTTTTGGAAGATTCAGGAGCAATAAAAAGAAGAAAAAGAGAAAATGAGACAGGAGGCGGAGACGGAATGGGAAATCATGAATCCGAAACGGAAAATCATCAGGCAGGGAAAGGGGGACCGCGGTCAGGATGGAAGGAAAATGGGTCATAACAAAACAGCTGCACCAGCTGACGCCGCTTTTGCATTTCCGGGCTGAGGAAGAAGGCGCGTGCCTGCGGGCGACGGCGGTGAAGCCGAGACTGGACGGCTATGTCCTCGGCTGGCTTAAAAAACAGGGTCTGGACGCGGACGAACTGCCGGAAGGCTGGACGGCAAAAGACGACGCCGGACGCTGCTCGCTGCGCTATAAGATGCGGTTCCGCCCTCTGGGAAGGACGGAGAAAACGTACGACGCGCATCCTCTCTATTTTGCCGCCAATATGCAGAAAAATGACGGGGAAAACGGCGCGGTTGCCAGCGTATCGTATAAAGGCGCCCAAAAGGACGAGGACGTGGAGATGAAGCTCATTGTCCTGACCGGTTCCAGGCTGGAACATCCGCTCCCTCTGCCGGACGGAGGGAAGGCGGATACGCTTGCGGGGATTCTTGAGGGCCTGCTGCCTTTCTTTTTCACTTTCTACTGCTTTGGCATCCGCTCTAACAAGGGGTTCGGCTCCTTTGAGGTAAAAATGAAAGAAAGCCTTCCTCTTGATGAGGACACGCTGGAGAAGGCGCTTCCCGCGGAATGCGACGCGGTCTTTGTCATGAAGAACGACAGGGAATATTCTTCCCCGGATGAAAGGCTTGGCGATATCTATGTCCTCTCGGCCCTGATGAAGGGCGGCGTAAACTATCATAACGTCTACTGCAAAGGAGCCGTCCAGACGGTTCTGGCAGATAGAGGGATCGGCTCTGAGAAGGCATTCATCAAGCAGAAAGTTTTCACGAATGAGGACAGGAATAAGTACCGCGGCAGCTGCGCGTCGGGGCGGACGGATCCCTTAGGTGCCGGTCATAAGGATTACCGGTTTATCCGCGCCATGCTCGGCATGGCTGACCACTACTTTTACAGAGGAGTCTGCAATGTCAGCGTAAGCGCGGCCGATTCGCGTATCCAGCGTTTCGGCGCCCCTGTCCGTTTCCATCCGCTGCGTTCCGGTCTGCTTATCCTGGCGTGGCGAATACCTGACGTAATGTACGGTGCTGAATTTGAATTTTACAACAAAGGCGGGAAACGCAGGATCAGCACTCCGTCGAAAGAGGAGTTCGACCTGGTCTCGTTTTTGGAGGATTTTCTTGAGCCGTTCTCCTTCCCTGTAGCTGCTGGCCGCGTCAGCAAGTGGGATGAAAAAAGGGGAGATGGCTCCTGGGAAAAGCTGATCGGGCTAAAGCTGCCCAGACCGCGGAAACGCGGCGGTGCTGACCGGTACGGGACGCAAAACGGCGGCACAGGACGGTACGGGACGCAAAGCGGCGGCGGCAACGGACGGTACGGACCGCAAAACGGCGGCGGCAACGGACGGTACGGATCGCAAAACGGGCAGTACATTGAGTTTGAGCGGACGCTGAAAAAGCTGAAGCATACAGGCACCATCAAAGCCGCCGGGAAGTGAAAGGGAGGTGAATCAAATGGCAGAGAAATATACCGCGCTGACGATCGGCCCGATCCATGACACGATGCAGCTGGCCGATTCGCCCGCCGGTCTCTGGGCTGCCAGCGGACTGTTCTCCTGGATCGCGGGAACGCTTCTGGAAGAGTTTTCCGCCATGGGCATTTTGCCGGAGCAGATTCTTTCGCCGTGGTTCTGCCTGGACGGCGAAGGGAAGGTGACGCTTGACGACGGCAGCGAGTCCGGCAAACTGTCGGAGAAGATTCGGAAAAAAGGAGTCGGCCTCTTCCATGACCGCATCCTGATCGCCGGGGAGCACATGGCTCAGGCCCGGGAGGCCGTAAGCCGGGTGAAGGGCAAACTGGCCGAATCCCTGTACCGCACTTTTGACGGTGATGCGGATATGGGGGAGATCGCCTCCTGGCTCGAAAGGACGCTCCGGATCTATGCGCTCTGCATGGAAGTGCCGGAAAACGAGGCTCCGGTGCTCTGCATGTGGAAATATCTGGACGCGCTGGAACTGGAACCCAATTTTGCCGCCCGCGAGCAGGAGAACTATTTTTTCACGCTGTTTGAAAATGTTTCCGCCCGCCGCGGCAGCGGAGACCGCAACGAGCTGCTGAAACGCTCTTTCCTGCGCCCGTCCGGTGAATGGGTCCTTTTAAAGGCTTCTAAGGATCCCGGGCAAAAACGTCTGCGCGACATAAACGACATCGCCGATCCGTTCCGGCTGCAGGATGGGTCGAAGAACCGGCGCTATTATGCGGTGCTACAGTGTGACGGCGATAATATGGGGAAATTCCTGTCCGGCCTGTCCGAGGCCGGGCCGATCAGGGATTTCAGCCGCAGGAGCCTGTTCTTCTGCGCGCGTGCCGCCGACCGCGTCTTAAAATACGGCGGGATGCCGGTGTATGCCGGAGGCGACGACGTCCTGGCGCTGCTGCCTGTCGTCCACGACGATCCGGAAAACGGGGAGAAATACACGTTTTTGCGGCTTGTGGACGACCTTCGCAGGCTTTTTAGGGAGACCTTCGGCGCCGGGGAGGAGGAAAGTAGCGGGCAGCCGCGGGCTTTCGCTCCCTCCCTGTCCTTCGGCATCGCCGTCCAGTATGTGAAAAGCCCTCTTTATGAGGCGCTGGAAAGGGCCGATGATATGCTCCGGAGGGCGAAAGCCGGAAAAAAGAACGCCTGCTTCGTCAGCCTGCTGAAACACAGCGGTTCGCAGGTGGTATTCTATGAGGAACAGATGGACCTCTTCGGGGAGAGGAGCACGCTCATGGAGAAGGCCGGTTTCGGAGAGGAGGACGCGCCCGCGGAAAAAGCGGGCCTTAAGGAGCGGGGCACGCTCATGGGAA
>CAZPGD010000009.1:9078-13993 GCA_964585865.1 uncultured Hungatella sp.
AGGAGCAGATGGATCGCTTCGGGGAGAGGGGCACGCTCATGGGAAAAGCGGATGAACTGGCCGTCCTCTTCTGCGGCGGGGCAGGCGGAAAGGAAGAACCGGAGCTGCTTTCCGGCGTCTGCTATCAGATCGAGAAATTCCGCCCGCTGCTTGTCTCGGCGCTGCGGGACCGCGGACGGCCGGATGGCGGCCGGCAGGATCTGCTGCATAACCTTTTCGTGAACCTGTTTGACAATCCGGATCAGGCAAAATACCGCTCGTATCTGGATCTTCTGGAAGACTGCGTCAACCGGATTATCGAGGAGGAGATATGCCTGGACCCGCAGACGTGGAATGAAGAGAGGACGGCGGACCGCATCTGCGCCCTGCTGCGTTTCCTGCGCTTTATGAATGAGACAGAGGAGGGAGAGGAGAAATGAGCGAACAGGAAAAATATCTTCTGATCCGGCTCCGCCCCCTGGAACCGTACTTTCTGGGGAGCGAGCGCAATATGCTTTTCGGAGATCGTACGCAGAGGACGCTGGCAGAACCGTATTTTTTGCGATCCCGGACAATGCCGTCGCAGTCCGCCCTCTTCGGGATACTGCGCTATATGGGAATCCGCAGTCCGAAGGCGGATTTCTCTCTGGACGGGAGCGAGGAAAACATCGGCCGCGAGAGTTTCCGGCTTCTCAAAAACGGGCAGGATTTCGGCAGGATCCGTTCCATCGGTCCGCTTTTTCTGACCGACCGCGAGGGGAAACACTACCTGCCGGCGCCGCGCAACCATCACGCGGTGTCGTTTCACGGCGATTTTTCAGAAAAAGAGTTCACGCCCTACCGCAGGTTCACGCGCGTTATGGCGGAAAACGGGCTGATCCGCTGGATCCCGGAGGATTATTCGGAGAAGGACCGCGACGAAGCGGCGTTTCTCTGTCTGGAAAGCGGCCGGCTGATCCCCTCGCCGTTTTCTTCATGGGTGACGACCCGCATTAACCGCGCGGAACAGAAAAAGGCGGATCCCAAAGGGGGATTTCTGAAGAAGGAATACCGGATGCTGCGCGAAGGATTTTTCTTCGCTTTTACGGCGGCCATCGCCCCCGATTTCCGGTATGCCAAATCGAGGACCATCCTGGTCGGTCAGGGGCAGAACCCGTTCCTCGCGACGGTTGAGGAGCTTGAGGAAGCGCCCGGACAGGCGGAGAGAGCCGCCTGGGAGAAAATTGTCGTTCCGGCCTGTTTCCCGTCCGTCGTCGAAGCAGGGGGCGTCGGGGCGAACGGCTCAGAGGCGGGCGGGTCAGGCACAGGCGCCGCGGCGGATGGCGCGGGCACAGGTGCCGGGGCGCACGACGCGGGCACGGCCGGCGCGGCGGATGGCGCGGGCACGGGCGCCGCGGCGGATGGCGCGGGCGCGGGCACGGGTGTCGGGGCGCTCGGCGCGGGCACGGGCGGCACGGGCGCCGCGGCGGAACGGACCGGGGTCTGCTACGCCTATGTGTCCTCGGATCTTTTTTACGACGGCGAGATCTCGGAACTGAGGAGCGGCTGTTCCTTTATGCTGGCGGGATACAGCGATTACCGGGTCTTTACGACCGATTACGAGGCGAAGTCAAGCAGCGGGCGCTACCGGAAGCACCCCGAGGCCCTGCGCCTGATCCCGGCGGGAAGCGTTTTCATTTTCGCCGATAAAACGCAGCAGGACCGTTTCAGGCTGCTCCTGGAAGAAAAACCGTTTTTCCTGTCCGGAAAAACAGCCGGCTTTAACGGGATCGGATATACGCGGTGAGCAAGAAGCGCCGCGCTGTCAAGATAACAAAACAGAATACAGGAGGAAATACCCGATGAAACTTTATGTTTACCTGGCGAAATGCCTGACCAACCTGCACATGGGCAGCGGGGACGTCAATTACAGCGTGATAGACCAGGAAGTGGAGCGCGATCCGGTACTGGGAGAAGCTGTCATGAACTCCAGCGGGATCAAGGGCGCCCTGCGGGACTACTGCGAAAAGAATACCGGGGCATCCGGCGAGGAGATCGAGTATATCTTCGGCAGCCGCAAAAGCGGCGGGCAGCCCGGACAGTACGTGTTTTTTGCCGGGGATCTGCTCGCGCGTCCGATACGCGTGTCGGGGGGAAGGGGAAACAGCGCTTATGTCCTCGCGACTACGGAAGAAATGATCCGGCATTTCGCGGATAAGTGCCTCGCGCTGGGAGTCGATTTTTACAATGGCCCCGGGGATCTTCCGCAACCGCCGGAAGGCGGCGGCGTGCCCTGCGGGGTCGCGTGCGATTCGGCAGAGGGACTGCGGACCGCGAAAACGGAATGCGCGTTTCTCAGCAAACTGCTCGGCACAAACAACTGGGCGCTTCTCTTAAGCCGCCAGCTGGCTGAGATCGATCTCCCGGTGGTCGCGCGCAACGTGCTGGATAACGGGATCAGCAAAAACCTCTGGTACGAAGAGATCGTACCGCATGAGAGCGTATTCGGTATCCTGATCGGCGCGCCGGACGGAGATGAAAAACTGGATAAGCTGCTGGGCAAAGACCCGGTGGTGCAGTTCGGGGCGGGGGCCTCGATCGGCAACGGGTTTGTCCGGCTTGAACGCTGGCCTGAACAGGTGGTGAATGATCATGAATAAGAAAAGGATTGACAGGATGCTGCCGGACGCCGCCGCGGTATTAAAAGAGACGCGGATCGCGAAGGACGGGAAGATCGACAAGACTTTCCGCGGGCAGATCTCATCTTTCGGCTCGGCGGTATCCACCGGCAGCCTTCTGGCCGCGGTGGCGTATTTCAGCAAACAGAACAACGCCAAGGTGAAACGGGACGACCTGATGGACGCGATCTTCCGGCTTATACGAAAGGAAGTCGGAAGAAATGACCCGGAGCGCCCGTCCGGCACGCTCTACACGCTTATCCGAAAGGAGTTCGAGGCGGGTAAGCCGAAGCTCCTGTTCGACATCGTCCGGAATGCCGGGCCGGAAAAGCAGCAGGAAATGAAGGAACTGGTACTGGATTGCGCCGTGGCGCTGAAACTGGCCATGAACCTGTTCGAGCTGGAAGAGGACGATTCTTAAGAAGCGGAGGCGGTTGACATTGAACCTGAATTATGTTTTTTGGGTAGATTATGACAAGGACCTTTACCTGAGGGAGCAGCCCGCGGATTCGTGGAAAGAAAAGAACCGGGAACTGACCGAAAAGACGTGGAAAGCGGGAAGGACCGAAATCCCCCTGCAGGATCAGTCGTTTTGCCTTAAAGTCCTTTATCCCGGCCTGATGGCAGGAACGGGGTACCATCACGAGAGCAGCTTAAAGGGCGGGGACGATTCCGAGATCAGCGCCGGTTTCTCCCTGGATTATGTGACCGGTCTCCCTTACCTGCCGGGCAGCAGCATAAAGGGCACGCTCCGCAGCGCTTTCCTTGAAAATGAGGATTATGTGGCGGAACTTCTCTCGCAGGCCGCCAGAGAAAGATTTTCGGCGGAGCAGGTGCGCGGACTAGAGCAGGCGGTTTTCGGCGGGCGGCACCCCTATGACCGCCGAAAGGCCGCCGCACGGGAGAAGAGGGACCGGGGGCAGGACTGTTTTCTCGACGCGTTCCCCGTCCGGGCCGACAGGGCGAACCGCCTTCTGGGCATCGAGACGCTTGCTTCGCATCGCTCGGAAGATCCCGCCCTGCAGGGCCTGACGAAAATAACGCTGTTCCGTTTTTTAAAGGTCGTGCCGGGAGTGGTCTTCCAGTTCCGTTTCCGTCTTGAGGATACGGAGCTTGGGGACGGCAGCCGCGTAACGGCAAAACAGAAACTTTGCCTGTTTAAGAGTCTGCTCCTTGATCTGGGAACCGGCGCCAAGACCAATGCCGGCTACGGCGCATGGGAGGAAGCAGCGGAAGCGGATCTGCAGCGGACTCCCGGTAAAATCTGTTATCTGGAATGAACTGTTTAAGGGCAATACACAGCTGAGAAAATGAGGCGAGAAAATGAGGATCCTGCTTACATTCCGGACAGATAATCTGAGGCTCCCGCTTGCCGGAAACGCCATCCTGCAGGGATTCATCTACCGGCTTTTGAGCGAGCAGGCGGACTACGGCGATTTCCTCCACGACGGTGGATACAGGGCGGGGCACAAGATCTTCAAGCTGTTCCTGTTCCGCCCTCTGGCAGGCAGGTACGCGGTTGAGGGGAAAGAGATCCTTTTCCCCTCTGAGGCTTCCCTGGAGCTTAGGAGTCCCGACCCGGCGTTTACGGAAGCGTGCTGCCGCGTCTGCCGCCCGGGAAGAGAGTTCGGCATCAACGGCCAGACGGTGGTCCTGTCCGGCTGCAGCCTGCTTCCCGCGCCGAAGTTTGCGGAAAACGCGCCGGTGAGGATGGAGTCTCCGCTCACGGTCCACACGACGGACGGGAACGGGCATACGCGGTGCTACTCCCCCTATGAGGACAGGTTCTATGAGCTTGTGGCGGCGAATGCCCGCCGGAAATGGGAGAGCTTCCGCGGGGCGGAACCGTTTTCATTCGCCATCGAACCGGCGGCGGAAACGGATTTCCGGCGCCTGGTGACGACATTCAAGGGCATCTATGTAACGGCGTGGTACGGAAAATTCCGGCTCTCCGGAACGCCGGAGGTGCTTGATTTTTTGTACCACTGCGGCCTTGGCGCCCGCAATTCGCAGGGATTCGGCATGTTCTGCCCGGAAGCGGAAAAGGAGTGAGAGGCGTTATGGAAAACGGTATGGCGGGCAAAGGCACCGGCAAAGACACGGGCGGCACGACTTATATTGAGTTTTTTGAGCGGGTATCGCTGGTGGAGAATTTGTGTTCCAGCCTTCTCTCCCCGCCCGCGAGGGTCGTCCTGGTCGGCGACAGGGCAAAGATGCTGCAAAGACAGGCGGGGCGCTATGCCTCGATCCTCAAGGAGCGCGGCGCGGAGGTGGAATTT
>CAZPGD010000009.1:14003-15132 GCA_964585865.1 uncultured Hungatella sp.
AAGCAGTATGCGGGACGTCCTCGGGACCCTGGCGGAGATCGCGGAGGAGTATGATGACTGCCTGTTCGACTTGACGGGAGGCGACGAGGTAATGCTTGCCGCCGCGGGCATGATCTACGAGCGCTTCCGCGGGAAGAAACGGATACAGATGCACAGGTACAATGTCTTAAGCGGCGCCATACAGGACTGCGACCTGGATGAGGACACGTCGAGGACGGTCGCCTGCGGGCTGTCCGTCGATGAGGATCTCCGGCTGTACGGCGGCAGCATCGTGTATGAAGACGTGCAGGCCAACGCTACGCCGCGCTGGGATCTGACGGGGGATCTGGAAAACGACATCGACGCCATGTGGGAGATCTGCCGGAAGAACACACGCCTCTGGAACAGGCAGACGGGCCTTTTAAAATCCGCGGAGAAACACAGCCTTCCGCAGACCGATCCGCTGGTGTGCGCCGTGCCGCTCTCTGTTATAAACGGCGACCCGGAGTTTGAGGGCGGGGCGTCCGTTTTCCGCCGGCCTTTCTTCCGTTCGCTAAAGCGCGCCGGCCTTCTGGAAACGGCCGAGCGCGAAGGCACGCTCCTGTTGATTTATAAGAACGGGCAGATCCGAAGATGTCTTACCAAAGAAGGACAGGCGCTGGAGATGAAGATCTACCTTACCGCGCTGAGAGCGCGCGAGAAGGACGGGTCGCCGTCGTACGGCGACGTGAAAAACGGGGTCGTCATTGACTGGGACGGCCTGACTCACGATGAAGAGGGCGTGTATGATACGGAGAATGAGATCGACGTGCTGATGATGCACGGGATGGTGCCCGTTTTCGTGTCATGTAAAAACGGATTCGTGGAGACGGAGGAACTGTACAAACTCAACACGGTAGCCGAACGCTTCGGGGGCAGATATGCCAGGCGAGTGCTGGTCGCCGCCGATCCGGGCGGCGCCGCCCACGCCGCCGCCCTGAGGGAGCGGGCAAAGGACATGCGCATCCGCATGGTGGAAGGCATACAGGAGATGAGCGACGCCGAATTGCTGAGGACGGTGCGGTCATTTTGGAGTATGTCTTGAATCAAATAAATCACCCCTCAGTCAGGTTTATCAGAAAAATGATAAAATTGCAATAAAAATTTAGTT
>CAZPGD010000010.1:0-14839 GCA_964585865.1 uncultured Hungatella sp.
TAAGGCGGTCGACGATATGAGTCTCAGCATCGACGACGGCGAACTGATCGGGCTTCTGGGCCCCTCCGGATGCGGGAAGTCCACCACGCTTTTCATGCTGGCGGGTCTGACGGAACCTACCGGCGGTCAGATCTTTTTCGGGGATACGGAAGTGACCAAGGTTCCGCCGGAAGACCGGGAGATCGGCCTCGTGTTCCAGAATTACGCGCTGTATCCTCACATGACGGTTCTGGACAATATCACGTTTCCGCTGATTAACCGAAAAGTGAAGAAATCGGAAGCCGTCGAGCGGGCGCAGGAAATGGCGCATCTGGTACAGCTGGACGGGCTTTTGAACAGGAAGCCTTCGGCGCTGTCCGGCGGACAGCAGCAGCGGGTGGCGATTGCCCGCGCGCTGGTCAAAGATACGCTGGTACTTCTTCTCGATGAGCCTATGACCAATCTGGATGCCAAGCTGAGAGTCGAGACCCGCGAGGAAATCAAGCGGATCCAGCAGGAAGTCAAGATCACCACCATTTTCGTTACCCATGACCAGGAAGAGGCCATGAGTATCTCCAACCGCATCGCGGTCATGAACCGCGGCGTTGTGCAGCAGTATGACGCGCCGCAGAGCATGTATCTCAATCCAGTCAACGCATTTGTCGCCCAGTTTCTGGGTACCCCGCAGATCAATATGTTCCAGGCGGAAGTAACGGACCGCGGCGTCGAGTTGAACGGTACGGTTCTGATTGCCCGCGACCGGCTGGACGCGTCGGGCAAGACGGTGGCCAACGGCAAATACCAGATGGGCGTCCGCCCCGAATCCCTGGAAATCTGCGAGGACGGTTTCGCGATCCGGGCGGAGAGCGTGCGTATGACCGGCCGCGACCTGCTGTTCTTCTTCCAGATCGGCGACGTGTCCTTCCGGGCGCTGACCCATTCGGATATGCGGCTGAGAGAGGGCGACAACCTTCGCCTGCGGGTGCGCAGGGATTCCCTGATCATTTTTGACGCCGACGGAAGCGCTCTGGTCAAATGCTAAGACGGGAGGTGCTGTTATGAATCGAAAAAGTTGGAAAGGCTACCTGTATCTGGCGCCGGCGCTGGCCATCATGCTGGTCTTTACGGCCTACCCGCTGGTAAAGGCGTTTTTCATGAGTTTCTGCGAAGATTACAGTATCATTAACGGCAGCTATAAAGGAATCAACCTGGAGAATTACAGGGATCTGTTCAGCGACAAGCTGTTTATACGCGCGCTGCGCAATACGACCGTCTACGTGGTGTTTGTGGTGCCGCTCTCGGTGGTCATTTCCCTGATTATCGCGACCTTGCTGAACAGCCGCATCAAATTCCAGGGAGTGTTCCAGACGCTGTATTTCCTTCCCTACGTCACCAGCGTGATCGCGATCGGCGTCGTATGGAGATGGATCATGAACAGCAATTACGGCCTGCTGAATTATATCCTCGGATTTTTCGGCATCGGTCCCATCGGCTGGCTGTCGGATCCCAAGTACTCCATGACGTCGCTGATTATTTTCGCCGTGTGGAAGAGCCTGGCATTTAATATTATGATCTTTCTGGCGGCCCTGCAGGGCATTTCCCCGGATCTTTACGCGGCGGCCCGCGTGGATTCCACGCCACGGCTGCGGGTCTTTTTCAAGATCACGGTTCCGGCCATGGCCCCGATTATCGCCTACGCGTTTATCATGGGCATCATCAGCGCGTTCAAGGTTTACAATGAGGTGTTCGCCCTGTTCAACGGCAAGGCTGGCCCGGTGAACAATGAGGCCATTACCATCGTTTACTATATTTATGACCAGTTCTACAATAATTATAAATACGGAATCGCCGCCGCGGGCTCCGTGGTGCTGTTTTTGCTCATCATGGTGTTTACGATGATTCAGAGGCTTCCCGGGCGGATCAAAGCGAAAAAGGAGGCGGCTCAGAAATGAAATCGAGAAAAGTGACCTCGGTTCTGGCGGATATCGTCAAATATGCCATACTGATCGCAGGCGCGCTGTTTACGCTGATGCCGTTCGTGTGGATGGTGCTGTCATCCCTAAAGTCGGCCAATGAGATCGTGCGGATCCCGCCTACGATGTTCCCCAAAAAACTCATGTTTTCCAATTACGCGGAAGCGTGGGCGGCGGCGCCGTTCCCCAGGTATTTCGTGAACACGGTGTTTGTTGCGACGGTCACGACCGCGGGTGTGCTGCTGACCAGCATCCTGTCGGCCTTCGCGTTTGCCAAGCTGGATTTTCCGGGCAAGAAAGTCATTTTCTCGCTGTTTATGGCGACGCTGATGATTCCCGGGGAGATGCTTCTGATTACCAACTTCATCACGATCACCAAGCTGAAATGGATCGACACCTACAAAGCAATGATCGTGCCTTGGCTGGCGAACGTATTTTATACCTATCTGCTGACCCAGTTCTTCTCCAGTGTGCCGGATGCCCTGTATCTGGCGGCGAAGGTGGACAAGTGCAGCGACTTGAAGTTCCTGTTTAAGATTATGGTTCCGATGAATAAAAATGCCATCACGACGGTGGCGATCCTGAGTTTTATCGGTTCCTGGAACTCGTTTCTGTGGCCTCTTTTGGTCACGAATTCCCCCAATATGCGCGTGCTTTCCCACGGGCTGGTACGGTTCCAGTCGGAGGCCGGGACCAAGTACCAGCTGGTTATGGCGGCGTCCTGCATTCTGGTGGTCCCGATCATTATCGTGTATCTGTTTTTGAGGAAATATATTCTGGAAGGCATGACCTACACGGGAGTGAAGGGATAACGGGTGCGGGCCGGCGGAACGGTCCGCGGAAGACCGGTCCGGCCGGTCTGCGGGCAAAACGGTCCGCGGAAGAAGGGAGACCGGCCCGGCCGGCTGGCGAAACGGTTCGCAGAATGGCGGAGACCGGCGTGAAGAATGGGACGTAAAAGGGCGGAGACCGGCCCGTGCAGCGGGCGGAACGGTCCGCGGAAGACAGAAACCGGCCGGTCGGCGGGCAGAACGGTCCGCGGAAGGCGGGAAACCGGCCCGGCCGGCTGGCGAACGAAAGGCCATGGCGTGCCGTATGGCGCGTTAATATAAATGGCGGACACAAAAATCTCATTTGTAAAGGAGAGGAGATTATGAAACTCAAAAAAGTAACAGCCCTGATAATGGCGGCAGCCATGGGCGCAACCCTTCTGACGGCCTGCGGCGGCGGCAGCAGTTCCGAATCCACCACGGCGGCGGAGACGACGACGGCAGCCGCAACGACGACGGCAGCGGCGGAGACAACGACAGCGGCCGAAACAACGACGGCAGCGGCGGAGACAACGACAGCGGCAGCGGCGGAGGAGAAGAACATTGAACCGACCACCATTACGTTCTGGCACGGCATGAACAACAAGCAGGAAGAGTCCCTCACCGAACTGACCAATAAGTTCAACGAGGAGAACGAGTACGGAATCACCGTGGAACTGGTGAACCAGGGTACCTACAACGATCTGCAGACAAAGCTGATGGCCAACGCGGCGGCCGATACGCTGCCGGATATGGCGCAGGCGTACAACAACTATTTCACGGACTATGTGGACAAAGTTGTTCCGCTGGATGATTTTGTGGCGAATGATTATCCGGACTGGGACGATATTCTGGAAAGCTACCGCACGGAGAACAGTGAGTACGGCTTCATTTCCGGTGTCCCGTTCAACAAGAGCACCTATCTGTTCTTCTACAACAAGACCATGTTCGACGAACTGGGTCTGACGGCTCCGACGACGTGGGAGGAACTGCAGCATGTCGGCGAAGTGATCAAGCAGGAGAAGGATCTGGCGGCTATCGGTTATGACAGTATGTGCGACATGCTGGAAGCGGCTATGCGGCAGCACGGCGAGCAGTATGTGGACGAGACCGGCGCCCTGTTCAATACGCCGGGCGGTCTGGAAACCCTGGAATTTATCATGAACATGTATAACAGCGGCTATGCCCGTCTGGTAGGCGAGGACAATTATTTCTCCGATTCCCTGTCGAACGGCATGATCGGCGGCTATGTGGGATCCAGCACCGGCGTTTCCTATATTTCAACCGATATCGAGGGCAAGGAGTTCGAACTGGGCGTCGCGCCGGTCGTGGGCGACAAGCAGAAAGCCGCCTACAACGCGGGCACGAACCTGGTCATGTTTGCAAAAGACGAGAACAATCAGAAGGCCGTCTGGGAGTACATGAAGTTTATGACTTCCAAGGAATCGACCATCAAGTGGGCGATGGATACCGGCTATCTGCCGATCCGTACTTCCGCGTATGAATCGGATGAGTACAAGGCTTTTATGGAAGGCGATATTACCGCGCAGGCCGCTTATGAGCAGGCCCCCTACGGATTCGTTTCCAAGAACTCCTTCAAGGGAAGCAACGAGATCCGTTCCGTCGTATCTACCACGCTGAACGAACAGATTACGAACAAGGCGGACGCGCAGACGACGATGGACGCGCTGGTAGCGGCCGTGAACGACGTACTGCAGTAAATGATGTACTGTCGGTAAGCGGCATACTGCGGTAAACGGTTTTATCTGGCGAACGGTAAAATTGCGGAAGCCGGTCCATATGGTATCGTTTGAGACGATGGACCGGCTTCTTTTCACTCTGTGGGCGGAATGAAAAATCGAACGGACACGGTTCGAATATTCGGGAATGTTTCGCCGGAAATGTTTTAACGGGAGAAATTCATGACAAGGATCACATTTTACAAAGGGCTTCGGGAAATTGGCGGAACATTTGTGGCGGTGGAGACGGAAAAGGCCGTCTGTATGTTTGATTTCGGATTTTCCGTATCCGCGCGCTGTGACGGCGCGGTACGTCTGCGTCCGGCGTCAATCGTGGAAGATTATGTCCGGATCGGGATGCTGCCTGCCGTGGACGGAATTTACGCCGGGAGACCGGCCGGCGTCCTGGGTCTGCGGCCTTACGAACGAAACGAGAAAGACTATTTCTTTTTTATTTCCCATATGCACATCGACCATATGGGAGGGCTGGGTATGCTGGACGCGGGCGTCCCGGTCTATATGAGCGAGGATTCCCTGCGGCTGTACAGGCGGATGGCCGCCATGGGGGATATTCAGTGCCTGAGCCACGAAAATTGCATCGGGATCCCTTACGGGGGAGCGTTCACACGGGGGGATATCACCGTGCGGATCTTGCGGATCGATCATGATGTTGCCGGTGCCTGCGGGGCGCTGATTACCACGCCGGACGGCACGATCGCTTACACAGGCGATTACCGCTTCCACGGCTTCCACCCCGGCGCGACCGAGACGTTCGGGAAAACGTGTCATGGGGCGGACATTCTGATTACGGAGGGGGTCTCGGTCAGCTTTGGCGACGTGGACATGCTTTCTTTGACGGAACCGGAGCCGGACATCCGTACGGAGGAGACCCTGCAGCGGGAAATGGCGCTTTCGGCCGGGGAAAACGACGGGCTGATCGTTATCAATCCTTATAACCGCAACGTGGAACGGCTGCACAGGCTGATCGGTACTTTCCGGGCGGCGGGCCGGACGCTGGTCATGGACCGGGTACAGGCGGAGTATGTGGCGGAATTCTACCCGGAGGACGAGATCCGGGTCTACGGGGAGACGCTGAACGGCCGTTCGGTGCCGGACGGTTTCGGGATTGTGACGCTCCGGCAGCTTCTGGAAAAGCCGGACCGGTATGTGCTGCAGCTGGATTATCAGGATCAATACGCGCTTTTGGATTTGCGGGACCGGATATCCCTCTACTGTCACATGGACGGGGCTCCTTTAGGCAGCTATGAGGAATCCTACGGGAAAATGACGGCGCTTTTGGAATATCTGGGGATTCCGTATGAAAACAGAGGACTGGGCGGCCATGCCAGACCGTACTTTTTGAAGCGGATGGCGGATACCGTGGAGCCGGGGACGCTGATCCCGCTTCACAGCTTCCGGCCGGAGCAGGTAAATTCCGACCGGATCGGCCGGCGCATCCTGCCGAAAGAGGGACAGACGGTGGTGCTGAGCAGGGGAGAATGCGGAACGGAAGAGTGACCGGAACGGAAAAAGACAAGGGAACGGAAAAATAACCGGGACGGCAATCGGAACGACAAAAAATGGGAACAGCAAAGTAACAGGAACGGCAAAGTAACCGGAACGGAAAATAATCGGAACGGGAAAGCAGTCGGAACGGAAAAAATGGGAGCGGCAAAATAACCGGAACGGGAAAGCAGTCGGAACGGAAAATAACCGGAACGGGAAAGCAATCGGAACGGAAAAAATAGGAACGGCAAAGTAACCGGAACGACAAAAAAGATCGGGAGCGCCTGAGAGCGGGAGCGAAACGGCTGAATGAAACGGACGGAGTGAAACTGCGGAATGAAACGGACAGGATGAAGCGGGCAGGATGAAATGGGTAGGATGAAACGGACAGGATGAAATGGGTAGGATGAAAAGGACAGGATGAAAAACAAAATGAAACGGACAGAACGAAAGGATACAGGGATGAGAATATTGATTGTAAATGACGACGGGATCCGCTCGCCGGGACTGGTGAATCTGGCCCGGCAGGCGAAAGAACTGGGAGAAGTCTGGGTAGTGGCGCCGGCCAGCCAGTGCAGCGCCATGTCCCACCGGATTACCGTGTTCGGCTCCGTCCGGGTGGAGCCGGAGCCGGATTTTCCCGTGGAGGGCGTGAAAGCGTACAGCATCAGCGGGACCCCGGCCGACTGCGTCAAGACGGCATTGTCCTATGTGATGAAGGAGAAGCCGGACGTCGTATTTTCCGGCATTAACAACGGCTACAACGTGGGTGTGGATATCCTTTATTCCGGTACGATAGGGGCCGCGATGGAATCGCTGGTCCAGGGGATCCCGGCTATCGCGTTTTCCAATCAAATGAACGGGGATCAGCGTGTATCGGAACGGTACCTGCTCCCGATTGCCAGGGATCTGCTGGCGAGGGAAATATCCGGCCGCGAGATCTGGAATGTGAATTTCCCCGGCGGGGACCCGGATCAGGTGAAGGGGATTCTGGAGGACCGGGTACCGTCGAAGAAATCCTATTACGAGACGATCTATACGCCTGCCGGAGAGGGAGCGCTCCCCGGCGAACCGCTTCCGGGAGCGGCGGATGCCGCGGCGGACGATCCCAGAACCGCGGCGGGTCCCGCCGGGGCCATGGAGAAGCGGAACGGAATACAGGGGGAGGAAACCCAGAATGCGGCGCAAACCGCAAAGGAGCCGGGCGCCGCGAAGGCGGGGTACGTCCCGGCCGCGGATCTGATGCTGTCGAGTATTGTGGCGGCGGACGCGGAGGACGGGACGGATATGAAAGCGCTGTTCGACGGATATATTTCGATCGGAAAAGTAAAAAACGCGGTACTGTAGCGGCGTGCGGCACAAAGCGGTCCCGCTCTCCCGGAGAGGGAAGAATTTTGTTGAAAAATCGGCGGACTGATGTAAAATAAAGCCGATGGTGATAACAGCGGGGATCGGAGGAACGGAGTATGATCGAGTGGAAGGGCATCATGGGGATACCGTTTTTAAAAAAAAGCCGGTTTACCGGAAGCGACGGGAGGCTCCGTTATGTTTTGGAAAAGCGCAGCTGCGCGGATGTGGCCGGGCGGGGACCCGCGGGAGCGCCGGGAATCGGGCTTGAGGAGATTCCGGATTCCGGAGACTGCCTGGCGGCTGTTTTCTGGTACGGGATTTACGGTTCGGCGGCTACTCCGGACGAGGAGAAGACCACGGCGTATTTCCCTTTTAATGAGGCCGGTCTGGAAGCCGCCAGGGAGTGGCTGAACCGGCAGCTGTGAACCGCCGGGGCGCGATATATACGTATCTATTCAGAAAGGGGGAGTCTGCCATGACGCCGCGGGAAACTTTGAAACAATGGATCAGCGAGAGCAGCAGCATCGTCTTTTTCGGGGGAGCCGGGGTTTCCACGGAGAGCGGTATCCCGGATTTCCGCAGTCAGGACGGCCTGTATAACCAGCAGTACGACTATCCGCCGGAGGTCATTATCAGCCACAGCTTCTATCAGCACAATCCGGAAGAATTTTTCCGTTTTTACCGCAATAAGATGATTTTCCCTGACGCGAAGCCGAACGCGGCTCATCTTGCCCTGGCCAGACTGGAAAGAGAGGGCAGGCTGAAAGCGGTGATCACCCAGAACATCGACGGCCTTCATCAGATGGCGGGAAGCAAAGAGGTTCTGGAACTGCACGGCTCCATTCACCGCAATTACTGCACCCGCTGTCACCGGTTTTATGGGCTTGACAAGATCACCGGTACAACCGGCGTGCCGAAATGCGTCTGCGGCGGCACCATAAAGCCGGATGTGGTGCTCTACGAGGAAGGACTGGACCAGAAAACGCTTCAGAAGGCCGTGTCCTACATCCGCCGCGCGGACATGCTGATCGTCGGCGGCACGTCCCTGACCGTATATCCGGCGGCCGGACTGATCGACTATTATCAGGGACATAAGCTGGTACTGATCAATAAATCCGCCACCGCGCGGGATGCCCATGCCGATCTGGTGATCAATGATCCCATTGGCGAAGTGTTTCAGGCATATGTGTAAGGGGGCCGGTCCGTGCAGTACGAAACAGGCGATATCGTCAAATTGAAGAAACCGCATCCCTGTGGCAGCCGTGAATGGGAAATTTTGCGCGTCGGCGCGGATTTCCGTCTGAAATGCCTGGGATGCGGGCGCCAGATCATGGCGGCCAGGACGATGGTAGAGAAGAATACCCGCGGTCTGAGGAAACCGGACGGGAGCCGAGCGGAATCCCGGGGGACTTCTGAGGAATCCGGAAGGAGCCGAGCGGAATCCCGGGGGACTTCTGAGGAATCCGGAGGAAGCCGAGCGGAATCCCGGGGAATTTCTGAAAAACCCGGAGGGAGCGGCGCGGGACCGTAAATATTTTGCTTTTTGGCGGAATATATGATATGATGATGCCAGGGTCGAAAGCCGGAATCCACGGCATGTTTACATGCCGGTGGATGAAAGACTTTACGACCCGCCCCGACATGAGGAAGAAGTGGGGCAGGGGCCCCACGGATTCCGAATGACGGGCAGGATTGTGGGAGTGCGAAGCACGGAACAATCCGGGTGGCATGGGGTCAAAAGGTATTCTTTTATGCGAGAGGAGCCGCGTATCATGCCGGGATTTTGCGATATACTTGGCCATGATGCCATCAAACAGCATTTGCAGAAAGCGATCGAAACCCGTACGGTTTCCCACGCCTACATTCTGGCCGGTGAGGCGGGTATGGGAAAGAAGACCCTGGCGCAGGCGTTTGCCCTCTCCCTTTTTTGCGAAAAGAGCCCGAACGGGCCGTGTATGGAGTGCCACGCCTGCAGGCAGGTTCTGGCGGGCAGTCATCCGGATCTGATCCGCGTGACGCATGAAAAGCCCGCGTCCATCGGCGTGGATGAAATTCGCGAACAGATCAATGATACCATCCTGATCCGTCCTTTCAGCAGCGAGTATAAGGTCTATATTGTTGACGAAGCGGAAAAAATGACCGTCCAGGCGCAGAACGCGCTGTTAAAGACGATCGAGGAGCCGCCGTCCTACGCGGTTCTCATTCTGCTTTCGACGAATTCGGAAGCATTTCTGCCGACGATCCTCTCGCGGTGCGTGCAGCTGCAGCTGAAGCCCCTGCGGGACTCCGTCGTGCAGGAATATCTGGAACGGCAGATGGGCGTACCGGAAGGGGACGCCAAACTTTACGCCGCTTTCGCCCGCGGCAATCTGGGCAGAGCCATCCGTCTGGCCGGTTCCGGGGATTTCCGCCGTCTGTATGACGCCATGCTGTACCTGCTAAAGCATATAAAGGAAGCGGACATTTCCGAACTGCTGGACCGGATCAAGGACATGCAGGACGAGAAACTGGATATTTATGAATGCCTGGATTTCATGCTGGTCTGGTACCGCGACATTCTGATGTTTAAGGTGACAAAGGACGCGGATCTGCTGATTTTTAAAGAGGAATACGCGGCCATCAATCAGGTCAGCAGTCAGACTTCTTATGAAGGACTGGAAAATATTCTTAACGCCATTCAGAAGGCGAAAATCCGCCTGGAGGCCAATGTCAATATGGAACTGGCTATGGAGCTGATGCTTCTGGTCATGAAGGAGAACTGATCATGACAAAGGTAATAGGAGTCCGATTCCGCAACGCCGGGAAGATCTACTATTTCGACCCCGGAAAATACGAGATAAAATCAGGACAGCATGTCATCGTGGAGACGGCCCGCGGCACCGAGTACGGGTACGTGGTGCTGGGCTGCCGCGATGTGGAAGACAGCAAGGTGGTCCAGCCGCTGAAAACGGTGATGCGCATGGCCACGGCGGAAGACGACCGCATCGAGGCCGAGAATAAAAAGAAGGAAAAAGACGCTTTCAAAATCTGCCGGGACAAGATCAAAAAACATGGCCTGGAGATGAAATTAATCGATGTGGAGTACACGTTTGATAATAATAAAATCCTCTTTTACTTCACCGCCGACGGCCGGATCGATTTCCGCGAACTGGTAAAGGATCTGGCGTCCGTGTTCCGCACCCGGATCGAACTGCGTCAGGTGGGCGTGCGCGACGAGACCAAGATTATGGGCGGCGTCGGCATTTGCGGCCGCGTACTCTGCTGTCATTCTTACCTGTCGGAGTTCGTGCCGGTCTCCATCAGGATGGCGAAGGAGCAGAACCTGTCGCTGAACCCGTCGAAGATTTCCGGCGTCTGCGGCCGTCTTATGTGCTGTCTGAAGAATGAGGAAGAAACGTATGAATATCTGAACAGCAAACTTCCGTCGCCGGGCGATACCGTGATTACGGACGACGGCCTGCGGGGCGAGGTCCACAGCGTAAACGTGCTGCGCCAGACGGTAAAGGTCCGGGTGGCGGTAGAAAAAGACGAGATCGAGATCATGGAATACCGGGCCGACCAGCTGAAATTCAAGCCCCGCCGCAGGAAAGAGAAAGTCCAGGTACAGGACGCCGAGTTAAAGAAACTGGAGGCTCTGGAAAAGTCGGAGGGAAAGTCGAAGCTGGATGAAGACGAATGACCGGGACGAAGGAGACGGCGCCGTATATCTGAGAGAGGATGAATGTTTCGAGGATCTGCAGCGCGGCGGCCGCCGCATCATACAGAAAAGCGCCGGGTTCCGTTTCGGCATGGACGCGGTGCTGCTGTCCGGTTTTGCCCGGGTACGGCCCGGCGAGCGCGTTCTGGATCTGGGAACGGGCACCGGCGTTATTCCCATCCTGCTGGAAGCGAAAACGCAGGGCGGGCATTTTACGGGGCTGGAAATTCTGGCGGATATGGCGGACATGGCCGCGCGGAGCGTGGCCTGCAACGGGTTGCGGGAAAAGATACATATCGTACGGGGAGATCTCAGGGAGGCGGGCCGTCTGTTCGGCGCGGCCTCTTTTGATGTAGTTACGTCTAATCCGCCCTATATGGACGGCGGCCGCGGCCTGATGAGTCCGGCCGCCGCCAGGGCGGCTGCCCGTCATGAGATCCTTTGCACGTTCGAGGATGTGGCGAGGGAGACGGCGAAAGTCTTAAAGACGGGAGGCCGCTTCTATCTGGTGCACCGGCCCCGCCGTCTGCCGGAACTGATCGAGACCATGCGGCGGTACCGGCTGGAGCCAAAACGGCTGAGAACCGTCCACCCTTTTGCCGGAAAGGAAGCGAATATGGTGCTGATCGAGGCTGTGCACGGCGGCGGGCCGCAGCTGAGGATTGAAGCCCCCGCGGTCATATTCCGGGAACCGGGCGTTTATACCGACGAGATCCGCGAAATATACGGACGCTGAAACCGTTCCCGGCGCGGGAGAAGGAGACATTCATGCAAGGGAAACTCTATCTGTGCGCCACGCCGATCGGCAATCTGGAGGACATCACCTTCCGTGTGGTCAGCACGCTGAAAGCCGTTGATCTGATTGCCGCGGAGGACACGCGCCACAGCATCAAGCTGCTGAATCATTTCGGGATCCGAACGCCCATGACCAGCTATCATGAATATAATAAAATAGAAAAGGCCCGATATCTGGTCGAAAGAATGAAAGAAGGACAGGAGATCGCGCTGATTACCGACGCGGGGACGCCCGCCATTTCCGATCCGGGAGAGGAACTGGTTCGTCAGTGCTGCGAAGCCGGAATACCGGTTACGTCCCTTCCGGGGCCGTCCGCCTGCGTTACGGCCCTGACGCTGTCCGGACTTTCCACCCGCCGGTTCTGTTTTGAAGCGTTTCTTCCCGCCGATAAAAAGGAGCGCCGCCGGATTTTGGGGGAGTTGAAAGAGGAGACCCGGACGATTATCCTTTACGAAGCGCCTCACCATCTGGTCAGAACACTGGCCGATCTGCGGGAGGCCCTGGGAGACCGCCGGCTCACGCTTTGCCGGGAACTGACGAAAAAATACGAGGAGGTCTGGCGGACCACGCTCGACGGCGCGCTGGCCCGCTATGAGAGCGAGGAGCCAAGAGGGGAATACGTCGCGGTGCTGGAAGGAGCGGACGCCGCGGAGCAAAAAGAGGAAATGGTCCGCGCGTGGGACGGGATTCCGATAGAGGAACATCTGCGGTATTACGAAGAGCGGGGGGTTTCACGGAAAGAGGCGATGCGTCTGGCGGCAAGGGACCGGGGGCTGAGCCGCCGGGATATTTACCAGTACCTGACAAAGAAGGATCGGGAGGCCGGGCCGCCGGACGCTGCCGGATCGCTCCGTTCGTAAGAATGGTCGAAACGGCGTTGCCGGCCTGTATTGTTCGTAAGAATGGTCGAAGCGGCATTGCCGGCCTGTATTGTTCGTAAGAATGGTCGAAGCGGCATTGCCAGTCTGATTTGTTCGTAAGAAGGGTCGAAGCGGCATTGCCGGTCTGATTTGTTCGTAAGAAGGGTCGAAGCGGCATTGCAAGCCTGACAGGTTCATAGGAAACGGGGGCGATTTCCGTAAGCGGGAGGCGATGGAGTGCGGAAACGGACGCGGGCCGTATAGGGGGGAGAAGAAAAACTGTATGGCAAACGGGGAGACAGCGGGAACCGGGCGCCTGCCGAGACTGGAAGTTCACATGTTCGGCGGGTTTACCGCATCGTATGGGGAGCGTCCGATCACGTTCGGGCGGGGCGGCACCGGGAAATCCGTCCAGCTGTTCCAGCTGCTTCTGCTCCATCAGAAAAGCGGGATCGCGAAGGAACGGCTGATGCAGGATCTGTACGACTGGGACACGGTTACTGACCGCAATAACAGTTTGAACAGTGTGATTTACCGCCTAAAGAAACAGCTGGTATCCGCCGGTATGCCGAAAGAGGATTATATCAGCCTGAAGAACGGTATTTGCCGCTGGTGCGGATCCATGGAGACATATGTGGATACGGCGGACATGGAGGAATTGGCGGCGAGGGCGTCCGAAAGGAGCGGGCAGGAGCAGATTGATCTGCTGGAGCGGGCCTGCGCCCTCTATACGGGCGAGTTCCTGCCCCATTTGTCCGGAGAAATCTGGGTCACGGCGGAAAGCCTGCGGCTGAAACAGATTTACGGAACCGCGGTGCGCCGTCTGTGCGGGCTTTTGGAGGCGCGGGGGGAATTCCGGCGGGCCTGTCATTATTATGCAAAGGCGGCCGCCCTGTACCCGTATGAGGAATGGCAGGCGGGCCAGATCGGCAGCCTGCTGGAGATGGGGCGGTATGAAGAAGCGCACCGGCTCTATCTGGAAACGGAGAAACTGTACCTGGATGAACTGGGGCTGCCCCCTTCGGATGCGATGCTGGCCCGTCTCCGGCGGATGAGCGGAAGGCTGTCCGGACGGGAGAGCGGCCTTTCGAAGGCGCGGCAGCTGATGGCGGAGGGGCATCTTGCGGAAGGGGCTTATTATTGCTCCTATCCGAGTTTCGTGGATTTTTACCGGATCGTCTGCCGTCAGGCTGAACGCGGCGGGCAGCCGGCACGGTTGATGATGTGCGGTCTCCGCGGCGGCGCGTCCGAGCGCCGGGACAAAGAAGCGTGCGACGTGCTGCTTTCCGTGATCGGCAGGGTATTGTGCCGGGACGACGTATATACCCGGTACAGCGGCAGGCAGTTTTTGATCCTTCTGCCGGGGCGGCGCAAGGAAAACGGCGCGATTATTTACAGGCGGATCTGCGACGAATTTTTCCGCGTGTACCGCGGCGGCAGGTGCCGGCTGTGGTATGAGACGGCCGCGGCCGGCGGGGAGCCGGGCGGCGAGGCGGCAGACATATGAATTACAAAAAATATTTAAGCGGCTGTTGCGCAAGCGTTTGCGTGACAGCTGTTTTGTTATGATACGGACACGAATCGGGAAAAGGATGAGCGGATTATACGGTACGGATATCCGGAATAACCGGTCCTTTTTCAGCCGATCAGCAATCTGCTGATGTTCACGAACAATCTGTTTGATGAAATCGGATACTCGGAACAGACCATATGGCGCGGGGCATTTGGAGCGCCGGAAAAAAGAATAACGGAAAAAGGTGATCCGGCCGGACAGCGCGTAAATCATGGGAAAGCGATCCGGCGGGCCGGTTTATTTTGCCGTACACATCGGAGAGCGGAAGGATTCTGTCTGTCCGGTATGGCGGGATTTTCTGATACGGCGGGATTTTTCAGTATGGCGGGATTTTCCGGCAGAGCGGGATATTCCGGTGCGGCGGGATTTTCCGGCAGAGCGGGATTTTCCGGTGCGGAGGAAAAAGAAAGAGAGACAATGGGAGGGGAATATGGGAGGAGAAAGATTTTTGAAGATTTTGGCCGGCCTTTTGGCGTCGGTTCTGACAGCGGCGAACCTGGCGGCGGATGCGCAGGCGGCAGCGGCCGTCCCGTCTTTTGTAACGGAAGAAGCCCGGG
>CAZPGD010000011.1:0-14376 GCA_964585865.1 uncultured Hungatella sp.
GCGAGGCGCAGCAGACCAAAGTCGACCAGACCGTGGCCGACAAGGCGAGCAAGGCGTACCCGGTGTGATCCCGGAGCGGTCCGGCGTACGGGCCGTTCGGGAGCGTTGTTTAGAGGAATGTCTGAGAGGAGAGATGCAGTCCGGTCTTTGCGGTTCGGCTGCATCTCTTTTTATAAAGTTTTAAGTTTTGCTTACGATTCGGGCAAAAATTTGAAGTTTTCGAGATTTTATTGACATATTCAAGGGATTGTCCTTATAATGGAAGTATTGTAAAATCAGGGGGAATTTGCGGGCTGTCTGGGTCGGGATTCACGCGGAAACTTCGGCGGCGCGAAAGGGAAAAAGATACGGAATAACGGACGGATCCGTCCGGAGATACGCAGGAGAAGATTGGATGAGAAGGAAAGTGATCAGACGGGCCGCAGCCCTGGGGCTGTCCCTGTTTGTGGCGATAAATTCCATAGCCGGATTCGCGTTCCTGCCCGGAATCACCAGCTACGCGGATGTCGAGCGTCCCGCGGTGGTCAACGCCACGACGCTGAACGTCCGCAGCGGGGCCGGCACCGGTTATTCGGTGGTGGACAAACTGAGCAACGGCACGGCCGTGACGGTGATCGGCGAGGCGGCCGGAAGCGACGGGATGCTGTGGTACCGGATCCGTTTCACCGGCTCGAACGGGAGCGTGCTGACCGGATACGTGCGGTCCGATTATATCCGCGAGAAGGTTTCGTACAGCAATGACGCGGATTTTGAGAGTTACCTGACGTCCCAGGGGTTCCCGGAAAGTTATAAAACGGAACTCCGCCAGCTCCATGCCCTGTACCCAAGCTGGATCTTTACGGCCCAGCACACCAACCTGGACTGGGACACGGTGATCGAGAATGAGAGTCTGGTGGGGCGGAACCTTGTCTACAACGGCAGTATTTCCTCATGGAAATCCACGGCGGACGGGGCGTATGACTGGGAGACCGGCACCTGGCCGTCTTTTGACAGCGGCTCGTATGTGGCGGCGTCCCCGGCCCTGATCCGCTACTATATGGATCCGAGGAATTTCCTTGACGATAAATATGTATTCCAGTTCCTGCTGCACACCTATGACGGCGCCGCCCAGACGGCGGAAGGCTTAAAAAGTATGGTGAGCGGCACGTTCCTGGCCGGAAGCACCTCGGTCAGCGGCGGGTACGGCTCTTCCGGGAGCGCGTCGGGTCCCGGGAGCGCGGGCCCCGGCTCGTCCGGTTCCGGCAGCGGCGCCGGTCCGGGCGGTCAGTACGGCGGTCCCGGTTCGGGAAGCGGCAGCCAGAGCGGAGGAGCGAGCGTGGGGGCCGGCCCGGGCAGCAGCGGAAGCCAGAGTGGCGGCAGCGGAACGGGTTCGGGTCCGTCCGGAAGCGGCGGGAGCAAAAGCAGCGGCGGCGTGAGCGTGGGAGCCGGCCCGGGCAGCGGAAGCAGCCAGAGCGGCAGCGGAACGGGATCGGGTTCGCCTGGGAGCGGCGGGAGCAAAAGCAGCGGTGACGTGAGCGTGGGGATCGGCCCGGGCGGCAGCGGCAGCAGTCAGAGCGGCGGCGGAACGGGATCGGGTTCGCCGGGGAACGGCGGGAGCAAAAGCAGCGGTAATGTGAGTGTGGGGATCGCGCCCGGAAGCAGCCGGGCCGACGCCGGAAGCGACGGCCGGAGCGGGATGGGAGCGGGCAGCGGTTCGCGGGGAAGCGGTGAAAACGAAAGCGGCGCCGCCGCGCATCGGGCGGCCGGTTTTGTAAGCGCGTCCGCGGGAGGCATGGGAACTTCCAGAATATACGGTGCCGCGGGCAGTCTGTTCGGGGGCGGCCGGATCCTTCTGACGGTTCCCGTGGGGCAGACATCCGGCCCCGGGAGCACGGGTCCGGGAAGTGCGGGCCCGGGAGGTAGCGGTTCCGGAAGCACGGGTCCGGGAAGCGCCGGTTCGGGAAGTACGGGCCCGGGAAGCGGCCCGGGGGGAACGTCCTCTTCCGGGACGGGGAATTCCTCTTCGACGGCGGATTATGTGAGCATGATCATGAACGCGGGGGCCCAGTCCGGCGTGAATCCTTACGTACTGGCGGTGATGATCCTCCAGGAGCAGGGAAATGGCGGGAGCGGCGCGTCCATTTCCGGCACGGTTTCCGGATACGAGGGATATTATAATTATTTTAATATAGAAGCCTATCAGTCGGGCAGCATGAGCGCGGTGCAGAGGGGGCTCTGGTACGCGTCGCAGTCCGGTTCGTACGGACGGCCCTGGAACAGCGCCGACAGGTCCATAGCCGGCGGCGCGCAGTTCTACGGGGCCAACTATGTAAAGGCGGGGCAGGATACATTCTATCTGAAGAAATTTAACGTACAGGGGAACAATATATATAAGCACCAGTATATGACGAATGTCCAGGGGGCCGCTTCGGAAGGAGCCAAGCTTTCCGAGGCGTACACGAGCCAGGTGAAGCAGTCGGCGCTGGAGTTTAAAATCCCGATCTATCGGAACATGCCGGATACGGCCTGTCCGAAACCGACGGCGGACGGAAGCCCCAACAACAAGCTTTCCGGCCTGTCCGTGGAAGGGTTCTCCCTGACGCCGACATTCAGCCGCGATACGACGTCCTATGACCTGATCGTAAATTCGCAGGTAACGGATGTGCGGGTGAACGCGACCGCGTATTCATCCGACGCCGTCATAAGCGGGACGGGAAATATTTCCCTGCAGAGCGGCATCAATGAGATCCGGATTTCCGTGAAAGCCCAGAACGGGGACATCCGGGAGTACGTGATCCGTGTGGTGCGCCAGCAGAACGGGCCTTCCTATAACGGATCGCTGGGGAGCGGCGGTCCGGGAGGCGGATCCTCCGGCAGCGGCCCGGGCGGATCTTCTTCCGGCAGCGGACCGGGAGTTTCCTCCGGCGGCCCGGGCGGATCTTCTTCCGGCGGCGGGTCGGGCGGAGTTTCCTCCGGCAGCGGCCCCGGCGGGTCCTCTTCCGGCGGCGGACCGGGCGGTTCTTCCTCCGGCGGCCCCGGAACTTCCGTCGGTGCCGGCCCCGGCAGTTCGGGAAGCGGCGGTTCTTCCTCCGGAGGCGGTCCCGGGGGAAGCAACGTAACGATCGTTCCGTAAATCTATGAAAGGGGATTGGAGATAGAATGAACAGAAAGATAAAACGGATCCTGACCGGTATGGTATGGATTGCCATCATGACGTTTGGAATGTCGTTTACGGCGCTGGCGGCGAGGATCGCGTTTTCGGATCCGTCGGCGAAAACGGGAGAGTCGTTTTCCGTGAGGATGCGGATTACCGCCTCGGAAGGCGGAAGCATCGGCAACGCGGTCGTCACCCTGTCCTATGACCCGACCCTGATCGAATTCGTGGAAGGGGAAGGCGTAAGCGGCGGCGCGGGAACGGTGCGGGCTTCCGCCGCCACGGACAGCCAGAACGCGTCGGAACTGGTGTTTGACATGACATTCCGCGCGCTGCGGGCCGGAAACGCTTCGATTACGGTCGCTTCCGAGGAAGTTTATGACAGTGACAGCCAGACGGTGACAATCGACCAGACGGGCAGTTCCGCGATTACCGTTTCCGCGGCGGAAAGCGATTCGAAGAACGCGAAACTGGCGGGGCTGCAGATTTCGCCCGGGACCCTGTCGCCGGCCTTTTCCGCGGATATCCATGAATATACGGCCACGGTGGGCGCCGATACGGACAGTCTGACCGTAGACGCGCCGGCGGTGGATTCCGGGGCCAGGGTGTCGGTCAGCGGCAATGACGATCTGCAGATGGGCGAAAATGAGATCATCTGTACCGTTACCGCGCAGGACGGGCAGACCGTGCAGACATACACCATTATCGTGACGAAGACGGAAGGAACGGAGGGAGAGGAGACGCCTTCCGAAGAGGGGGTGATCTTAAAGACACCGGAACGCAGCGTGACCGTTTATCCGATTGAGGAAGGCGTGACCGCGCCGGACGGCTTTGTGCCCTGTCAGGTCAGCATTGACGGCCATGACGTGCAGGGCTGGGTGTGGAGCGCGGCGGATCCGACGAATCCGCAGTACTGCATTTTCTACGCGACCAACGAGAACGGCGAGTCCGATTTTTACCGCTATGATCTGGTGGAAAAAACGGTTCAGCGGTATTTCCGCGATCCGCTGGTGGACGCGGCGTCGGATTCGGAGTACGCGGCCCTGGTTGACAATTACAATTCCCTGCTCGATGATTATAATCTGCGGTACTATATCATTATCGGCTTAATCGTGCTGGCGGTCGTCCTGCTGATCGTGATTATCGCCCTGGTGGCTACCAGAGGCAGCAAGGATGATTTCTATGAGAAGCGGCAGGATAACCGCGATTATCCGCAGCGCCATAAGAGCGAACGGCAGAAAAAGGCTTCTTCCCAGAACGACCGACGCCGCATATCGCGCGAGGAGCGCTACATGAGGGGCATGGAGGAAGAGGAGGAAGCCGCGGAGCAGGAGGATCCGTACAGGACGGAGAACCGGGTCCGCGAGCAGCAGTCCCAGAGAAGGCAGGCGCAGCAGTCCGGGCAGGGTACGGATCCGAGACAGCGGCCGGCCGGAACGTACGGACAGCGGCCCGCCGCGCCGGGGGCGCAGCGGCAGACAGGCGCGGGCGGCACGGGGCAGTACCCGCAGGGAAGCATGTCCGCTCAGCCGGACCGCTCTGTCCGGCAGTACCCGCAGGGACAGAGACCGGTCCGGCCGGCCCCGCAGACGAGGCAGCCCGGCGCGGCGCCGGGAGGTTCCTCCGACGGAGAGGGTTTTATCGTCCGCGGCCCCGCGCCGCAGGATGAGAACGGCGCGGTCCGCGGGGGGACGTCCGGTCCCCGGGGAACGTCCGGAAACGGCGGCGACGATGATTTTGAAGTGATCGACATGGATGAATAAGAGGATGAAGGAAGAGCGAAAGGGCTGTCAGGGAAGGTTGGCGGCCCTTTCCGTATGACGCGGGTGCTGCGGGGCGGGGGGTGTTTCGTGACGAGCGGGGTTCTCCGCCCGGGCCGGCGCCGTTTCGCGACACGCGGGGTTCTCCGCCCGGGGCGGGGGCGTTTCGTGACACGCGGGGTTCTCCGCCCGGGCCGGCGCCGTTTCGCGACACGCGGGGTTCTCCGCCCGGGGCGGGGGCGTTTCGTGACACGCGGGGTTCTCCGCCCGGGCCGGCGCCGTTTCGCGACACGCGGGGTTCTCCGCCTAGGCCGGCGCCGGATGGGCGGAGCCGGCGCTTCGCACGTCAAAGTCCTGTTTTTTCGTGCGGACACGAACCCCCTGACCTTCCGGATCCGATGACCGGAGAACCGATCCGCGGCCCTGACCTTTTGGTTCCGGAAAAGGGATTGACAGGACGGACGAATTGTTATATGATATCTATAACAGATATAACGAAAGCTGGGATGTCTATGGTTCTGAGAATTGATTTTAACAGCGACGAAGCCCTCTACATGCAGCTCTGCAACCAGATCATCTTCGGAATCGCCACCGGGCGCATCCGCGAGGGGGATTCCCTGCCGTCCGTCCGCCAGCTGGCGGAATACGTCAGCATCAACATGCATACGGTGAACAAAGCCTACGCGGTGCTCCGTGAGGAGGGATTCGTGAAGCTTGACCGGCGCCGGGGCGCGGTCGTCTCCATGGATGCGGACAAGCAGCGCGTCCTGCGGGAGATACGGGACGAGATCGCGGTGACGATGGCCAAGGCCGTGTGCAAGGGAATCAGCCGGGAGGAGATGCATGGGCTGGTCGACGAGTTGTACGACCTGCTTTTAAACAGGGAGGAACCGGCGGAATAAGGGAGGTTTATCATGCTTTGTGAGAGATGTAAGATTCGGGAAGCAAATATTCAATATACGGAAGTGATCAACGGGACGAGGACCGAGCATAATTTCTGCGCCCAGTGCGCCAGGGAGCTGGATCTGGGGCAGTATTCGGCGATCTTTGACGGGGAGTTCCCCTTCGCCCAGTTCCTTTCCGCCCTTCTGGGCGCGGAGGTGCCGGACCGGAAGCAGGACAAGTACCAGCAGATCGCCTGTCCCACCTGCGGCATGACTTACGAGGAATTCGTGAATAACAGCTGTTTCGGCTGCGCCGACTGCTACAACGTGTTCGATGTGCTGATTCACGACAATATCAAGCAGATCCAGGGAAGCGACTGCCATACGGGGAAACGCCCGCTCTATCAGGAGACCGGCGGCGGACAGGCGGAAGGGACTGAGAAGGAAACGTCCCCGGCCGGCGGGGATGTCCCGGCGGAGGAGCGGATCCGCGCTCTGGAGCGGCAGCTGAAGGACGCCCTTCGCATGGAGGAGTACGAGACCGCCGCCCGGTGCAGGGACGAGATTCGGGCGCTTAGGGGGGAAGAGCGGCATGACTAAATGGTATGAAGAGACCGGCGGGGAGCGAAAGAACGTGGTCTGCAGCCGCGTCCGCCTGGCCAGGAACTGGGACGAGTACGTATTTCCGTCCCGGCTCTCCGACGAGGACGCGGAGGAAATGACCAGCCGTCTCTGCGAGGGTCTGAAGGATATCGGCGGGACGTTCGGCTGGGATTACGATGTGGTAAACCTCAGCGAGGCGGGGGATCTGTACCGGCGCGCGCTCTTCGAGAGGCGGGTGCTGAGTTCCTTTATCGTGAAGAAGAACGCCCCCATGAAAATGATCCTCTCGAAAGGGGAAGATGTCAGCCTGGTGTTCAACGGCGCGGACCATATCCGCATCCAGGTGCTGCGGGCGGGGTACCGCGCGGAGGAGGCGTGGAAGACGGCCGCTCAGATCGACGATTTCGTCAACGCCCGTTTCCCGTACGCGTTCGATGAGAAATACGGCTACCTGACGTCCTACCCGACGAATGTGGGGACCGGCATGAGGACGTCCGTAATCGTCCATCTGCCGGCGCTTTCGATGGGGAAGAAATTTCCCTATCTGATCAGCGACATGGGGCGTTTCGGCGTTACGATCCGCGGCTTCTACGGAGAGGCCCGCGACAATTACGGGGCGCTCTACGAGATTTCCAATCAGAAGACGATGGGGCAGTCGGAGGAGGAACTGACGGATCTGGTGGGAAAAGTGGCGGCGAAGCTGGACGATCAGGAGAACCGGGTGCGCGCCATGACGCTGTCCGGCCAGCGTCTGCCGCGGGAAGACGAACTCTATAAATCCTACGGGGTCCTCAAATACGCGCGCAGGCTGAGCATGAAGGAGGCCATGGGGTATCTGTCCCAGATCATGGCGGGACTGGCGGACGGTCTCATCCGCTTCGCGGAGCCGTGCTCCGTATTTTCCCTGATGCTGGGGATCCAGACGGCCAATCTCCAGTCCCGGTCGGAGAAACCTCTCGACAAGGATGAACTGGACGCGGCCAGAGCGGAATATTTACGGCAGGAACTGCCGGAACTGCGAGTTTGAAGGAGGAAAACAGATTATGATTGATCGGTTTACGGATAAGGCCAGGCGGGCGATTGAACTGGCCGCGGAAGCGGCCGATAACCTGGGCCATAATTACGTGGGGACGGAGCACCTGCTCCTGGGCCTCATACAGGAAGGAACCGGCGTGGCGGCCAGGGTGCTGGCGGAGTGTGGCGTGCGGGAGGAGAAGGTGATCGAACTGATCAGCCAGCTCATCCGGCCCGGCCAGTCCGTTCATCTGATGGAGCAGACCACCTATACGCCCAGCGCCAGGCGGGTCATTGAGAACAGCTACCGGGAGGCGGTGCGGTTCAAGGCGCCGCTCATCGGCACGGAGCATCTGCTGATTTCCATAATACGGGAGAGCGACTGCGTCGCGACGCGACTTCTGAATACCATGCGCGTCAGCATCCAGCGTCTTTACGTGGATCTGCTGGCCGCGATGGGAGAGGACGCGCCGGCCGGCCGCGAGGATTTTCAGGGCGTCAGGACGGCCGGGGGCCCGACCAATACGCCGACGCTGGACAGTTACAGCCGCGACCTGACGGCTCTGGCAAGGGAGGGAAAGCTGGATCCCGTGATCGGAAGGAAACAGGAAATGCAGCGCGTCATACAGATCCTCAGCCGCAGGACGAAGAACAATCCCTGCCTGATCGGCGAGCCGGGCGTCGGCAAGACCGCCGTGGTGGAGGGGCTGGCCCAGATGATCGCCGACGGGGACGTGCCGGAGACCATTGCCAATAAGCGTGTCCTGACGCTGGATCTGTCCGGCATGGTGGCCGGTTCCAAGTACCGCGGCGAGTTCGAGGAGCGGATCAAAAACGTGCTGGCGGAGGTGATCGAGGACGGGGATGTGCTGCTGTTCATCGACGAGATCCATACGATCATCGGCGCGGGCGGAGCGGAGGGGGCCATCGACGCCTCCAATATTTTAAAGCCGTCCCTGGCCCGCGGCGAACTGCAGCTGATCGGCGCGACCACTATAGAGGAGTACCGCAAATATCTGGAAAAGGACGCGGCCCTGGAGCGCCGTTTCCAGCCGGTGACGGTGGAGGAGCCGACGGAGGAGGAGACGTTCGAGATTTTGAAGGGCCTGCGGGGACGGTACGAGGAGCACCATAAGGTGACGATCACCGACGCGGCGCTGAACGCGGCCGTGCGTCTGTCCGCCCGCTATATCAACGACCGTTTCCTGCCGGATAAGGCCATCGATCTGATTGACGAGGCGTCCTCGAAAATGCGCCTGACGGTTTTTGTTGAGCCGGAGGAGATAAAGGTCCTGGAACAGGAGATCGAGACGCTCGAAAAGCAGAAGGAACAGGCCATCAGGGCCGAGAATTACGAAAAGGCCGGGAATATCAAGAAAAAGCAGGCCAGGAAGCGGGAACGGATCGAGAAAGTCCGCGACAGCTGGCAGAAGGAGAAGGCCACCCGCCGTCTGGTGGTAGGCGAGGGGGAGATCGCCGACGTGGTGTCCGGCTGGACGAAAATACCGGTCCGCAAGCTGGAAGAGGAGGAGTCGGAGCGGCTGAAAAAGCTGGAATCCATTCTGCATGAGCGCGTGGTCGGACAGGATGAGGCGGTCACGGCGGTCGCGAGAGCCATCCGCAGGGGCCGGGTCGGCTTAAAGGACCCCAGGCGTCCGATCGGGTCGTTCCTGTTCCTGGGCCCCACCGGCGTGGGCAAGACGGAACTCTGCAAGGCGCTGGCGGAGGCCATGTTCGGTACGGAAAACGCGCTGATCCGCGTCGATATGTCCGAATACATGGAAAAGCACAGCGTGTCGAAAATGATTGGCTCGCCGCCCGGATACGTGGGGTACGACGAGGGCGGCCAGCTGAGCGAGAAGGTGCGCCGCAACCCGTACAGCGTGATCCTTTTTGACGAAATCGAGAAAGCGCACCCGGACGTATTCAACATTCTGCTCCAGGTGCTGGACGACGGCCATATCACCGACGCGCAGGGCCGCAAGATCGATTTCAAGAATACGATTCTTATCATGACCAGCAACGCCGGGGCGGAGAATATCATTTCGCCCAAGCGTCTGGGCTTCATGTCCGTGGACGACGACGCGGAAAAGTACAGGTACATGAAAGAGCAGGTCATGGAGGAGGTAAAGCGCATTTTCAAGCCGGAATTCATCAACCGCGTGGATGAGATTATCGTTTTCCATCCGCTGACGAGGGAAAATATGAAGCAGATTGTCACCATCATGCTGAACGCGATCAATAAGCGGACGAAACAGCAGATGGGTATTGAACTGAGCGTGACGGAGGGCGGCAAAGCCTATCTGATTGAGAAGGGATACGATGAAAAATTCGGGGCCCGCCCGCTGCGCAGGACGCTCCAGAGCCAGGTGGAGGACCGGCTGGCGGAGGAGATTCTCGACGGCACCGTCAAGGAGGGCGATCATGTGGAGATAACGGACAGCGCCGAGGGACTGGTGTTCGCCGCGCGCTGAACGAGGCGGACCGCCGGGAGAGCCGCCCGCGCGGAAACGGCCGCGGTCCGGAATTTTTAAAAGAAAAACTTTGGGAAAACGGTGGTTTTTTCCGGGGAAATCGTGTATGATAAATTCGCGGACAAAAAAAGATCCGGGAGGAGGAGCATATGTCTACCGTGCAGGAGTTGATACGCGGGGAAGCGGACGGCAGCCTGAGTTTCGGCAATTACAGGCTGGAGAAAAAAACGAAGCTGGATCATTTTGAGAACGGCGGCGATCTCTATAAGGTGAAAACCTGCGGGGAGATCACGAAGCTGGAACGGAACGACACGTTTGTCTATGAGTCGGTGCCCGGCACGACGGTGGAGCACTTCGCGGTGAAGGATACGGGCGTGGAATTCACGGTGGAAGGCCCGAAGGACGCCCAGATCACCGTCCAGCTTGAGGACGACAGCGAGTATGAAGTGTATGTGGACGGTTTCGCCGTCGGCAGCATGACGACCAACATGGGCGGCAAGCTGAATTTCAGCGTGGAACTCAGCGAAGGCGCCGCCGTCGGGGTGCGGATCGTAAAGCGCCAGTAAGCGCCGGCAGGCGGAGGGACGTCAGCTGCGGCGCGCCGGTTATGGCGTCACGGCCCGGTTTGTGGCCGGCGCGCGGTCTGGAAGCGGAGACGGCGATGGCGCGGCCCAGCCTGTTGTCCGAGCGCGGTTTGGAAGTGTCGGCAGGTATGATGGTGTTTGCGGAGTTATGGCCGTGCCTGTTGCCCGTACGCGGTTTGGAAGCGGAGACGGCGTGGCCCGGACGGCGGCCATGCCGTCTCGTAGAGGAGGATGGATGGCGAAAGGGAAAAGCACCGTGTTCTTCTGCAGGGAGTGCGGGTTCGAATCGGCGAAATGGATGGGGCAGTGTCCCGGCTGCAGGGAGTGGAACACTTTCGTGGAGGAACCGGCGGAAAAACGGGAAACCGCCCCCGCCGGCGTTTCCGCGAGGATCCGCCCCGCGCGGCGGGCCCGGCCGACCAGTCTCTCCGAGATTTCCGCGGAAGAGGAGGACAGAATCAAGACCGGCTACGCGGAACTGGACCGGGTACTGGGAGGCGGCATTGTGGCCGGCTCCCTGATTTTGGTGGGCGGGGATCCCGGCATCGGCAAATCCACCCTGCTTCTGCAGGTCTGCCGGAACCTGGCCGCGGCCGGCCGGAAAGTTCTCTATATCTCCGGCGAGGAATCCTTAAAACAGATTAAGCTGCGGGCCGGCCGCATCGGAACGGTGACGGGCGATCTTCTGTTCCTCTGTGAGACGAACCTGGACAGCGTACTGGACACAATCAGCGAGGTCAGGCCGGAAGCGGTCGTGATCGACTCGATCCAGACCATGTACCGCGAGGAGGTATCCTCCGCGCCCGGCAGCGTCGGCCAGGTGCGGGAATCCACCAATCTGCTGATGCAGATTGCCAAGGGAATGGGCGTTACCGTTTTTATCGTGGGGCATGTGACGAAGGAAGGCATGGTAGCCGGGCCCAGGGTGCTGGAACATATGGTGGACACCGTGCTGTATTTCGAGGGGGACCGCCACGCGTCCTACCGGATCCTGCGCGGCGTCAAGAACCGTTTCGGATCGACGAATGAGATCGGCGTTTTCGAGATGCGGGAGCAGGGTCTCGCGGAAGTGGAGAATCCGTCCGAATTTATGCTGGACGGCCGCCCGCGGGACGCTTCCGGGGCCGTGGTGGCCTGCGCGATGGAGGGCACCCGCCCCATTCTGCTGGAAGTACAGGCGCTGGTTGCGCAGACAAATCTGGGAATCCCCAGACGGACGGCGGCGGGAACCGATTATAACCGCGTCAATCTTTTGATGGCCGTGCTGGAGAAACGCTGCCGCTACGAGATGTCCCGCTACGACGCGTATGTGAATATTGCCGGGGGCATGAAGATGAGCGAGCCGGCCCTGGATCTGGCCATTGTGATGGCGCTGGTTTCCAGTTTAAAGGACCGTCCCGTTGACGAGAAGACCATTGTTTTCGGCGAGGTGGGCCTGTCGGGCGAAGTGCGGGCGGTCTCCATGGCGGACCAGCGGGTCCGCGAGGCGGTCAAGCTGGGCTTTACCTGCTGTGTCCTGCCCCGCATCTGTCTCGAGAAGATGAACACGGCTCCCTTTGCCGGAAAGATCCGGATGATCGGCGTCAGCAACGTGAAGGAAGCAATCGCCGCGCTCGGGTGACGCGGGCCGGCGCGTTTGTTACGTTATGACAGAGAGGAGGACGGATTTCCCATGACACTGACGGAACGGGACCGTCTCTGGGTGACGGAGACGCTTGACAGGATACGGAGCAAGATGAAGCCTGTCACGGAGCGCAGCAAAGACAAGATTCCTTACACCACCGCAAACGGCGTGTTCGACGACCGTTCCGGGGACGATCAGATCGCCTGGTGGACGAACGGCTTCTGGGGCGGGATCATGTGGCAGCTTTACACGCTGACCGGCGACGGATTGTACCGCGAGACGGCGGAGAAGGTGGAAAAGAAGCTGGACGCGGTGCTGCTGAACGCTTCCGGCCTGGATCATGACAACGGGTTCCGCTGGCTGCCCACCGCGGTCGCTGATTACCGCGTAACCGGGAGCCGGGAATCCTATAACCGCGGGATGCTGGCGGCGAATAACCTGGCCGGGCGCTTTAACCCGGCGGGACGTTTTATCCGGGCGTGGAACGACTGGGGCGGCGACGACCACAGAGGCTGGGCTATCATCGACTGCATGATGAATCTGCCCCTTCTTTACTGGGCCGGCGAGGAAACGCGCGATCCCCGTTTCCGGCAGATCGCCCAGGCCCACGCGGACACGGCCATACGCTGTTTCGTCCGCGGCGACGGCTCCTGCTGTCACATCGTGGGCTTCGACCCCTTCACGGGCGAAATGCTTGCGACCTACGGCGGGCAGGGATGTGAAGAAGGTTCTTCCTGGACGAGGGGCCAGAGCTGGGGCCTTTACGGTTTCGTGCTGAGTTACCTGCACACGAAAGAGCAGCGCTATCTCGACACATCCAGGCGGATTGCCCATTATTTTTTGGCCAACACGCCGGAGAGCGGGCTCGTTCCGGTCGATTTCCGCCAGCCGGCGGACTGTACGTGGGAGGATTCCACGGCGGCGGCCATCGCGTCCTGCGGCCTGATCGAACTGGCGAAGGCCACGGCGGGCCGGGACAGCGGGATCTATCTGGACGGGGCGATCCGGATGCTGCGCGCCCTGACGGAAAACCGGTGCGACTGGGACGCGAATACCGATGCGATCGTAGAGAAATGTACGGCGGCCTATCACGATACGGAGCATGAATTCTCCATTATTTACGGTGACTACTATCTGATCGAGGCCATGATGAAACTGGCGGGGAAGGAATTATTTATCTGGTAATGACGGTTCCGGTCGGCGGTTTCGGAAAGGAGCATGTATGAAATATTCGTTATTCACGGTGAGCGTGCCGGAAATGACTCCACGGCAGGCTCTTGCCAAAATGAAGGAGTACGGATACGACGGTGTGGACTGGCGCGTAACCGCCGTTCCGACCGATCCGGCGGTTCTGGCGGAGGCGCCGTCCTACTGGCGCAATAACCATTGTACGATTGATGTCGACAAGGTGGAGGAGCAGGCAGAGGAAATCCGCGCCATGACGGCCGAATACGGCCTTGAGATCAACGCGCTGGCTACCTATCTGAACTGTTCCGCTCCGCCGGAGAAGATCGAGAGTTGTATGATCGCGGCGAAGAAGATGGGCTGCGGCCGCATCCGCGTCAACGCCCACCGCTACGAACCGGAGCAGAACTACACGGATCTCTTTGCCGAGGACGTGGCCGGTTTTCGCCGCGTGGAGGCGCTGGCGAAAAAGCATGGGGTCAAGGCGGATTTCGAGATGCACATGGGGCTGATTATCCCCTCGGCCAGCGCGGCCAGGAGGCTGGCGTCCTATTTTGATCCCCGCTATATCGGTGTGATCTACGATACCGGCAACGTCATTTTCGAGGGCTTTGAGGAATACAAGATGGCGTTCGAGATCCTGGGGCCCTATCTCGATCTGGTCCATATCAAGAACGCAAAATGGGTCAAAAAGAACGTGAACGGCGTGGAGAAATACATGGCCGACTGGGCCCCCTTCACGGACGGCTGCGCGGATTTTGCGCGCTGCTTTAAGGCGCTGAAAGCCGTCGGGTATGACGGTTATGTGACGTTTGAGGATTTCTCCTCCGAGGAGAGTTCCGACGAGAAGCTGAAAAAGGATATCGCCTGCATCCGCGGCGTGGCGGAATCCGTATGACCGCAGCCCGAACGTAGGGGGCCGCAGAAAAAGGGCTGTCCGGAAGAGACAGTTCCGTGCGGAGTAAACACGGGACGTGTTCGGAAAGTTCCGCACAGAGCAAACACGGGACGTGCGCGGAGGGGGAAGTTCCGTGCGGAATGAATGCAGGACTTTCCGCAGGGGAAGGTTCCGTGCGGAATGTATAACCGGGCGGATGGTGAGGGAAGGGCGGCGC
>CAZPGD010000012.1:0-14301 GCA_964585865.1 uncultured Hungatella sp.
AGAGGATCGTCCAGTGATTCGCCCCGTCCAGCTTCGCCGATTCCTCCAGGCTGTCCGGCACCGAGAGCATGGCCGTGCGCATGATGATCAGATTGTACGTGCTGATGGCCGACGGCAGGATCAGCGACCAGATCGAATCATTCAGACCCACGCTCTTCACGACCAGATAGAAGGGGATCATGCCGCCGCTGAAATACATGCTGAACACAATGCACATCATGATCACGTTCTGCCACATCACATTCTTCCGCGACAGGCAGTAGGCGGCGATCAGCGTCAGGACAATGCTGAGCGTCGTGCCGACCACGACGATAAAAATCGTATTCATATATCCGGTGTAAATGTTCCGGTTCCGCGCCACGGCCTTATAGGCTTCCAGCGAGAAGCCGTCCGGGAACAGCAGAAGTCCCTCATGGCGCACGTAATTGGAGGGAACGCTGAAAGAAGCCGCCACCACATGCAGCAGCGGGATCAGGATCACCACGATCAGCGCGATCATGAACAGCACGTTAAACACGTCGAAAACCTTGCTGGCAAGGCTCGTTTTCATTTTGGTATGCGCGGCCGCCTGTTTTGCCTTCATAACGATAGTCCCCCCTTCCTTACCACAGCCCGCTGCCGCTGACCTTCTTGCTGAGCCAGTTCGTGATCGTGACCAGCGCGAAGCAGACGACGCTGTTGAACATGCCGACGGCCGTGCTGTAACTGTACTGGGCGTCAATCAGACCCTTGCGGTACACGTAGGTATTGATCACATCCGCCGTTTCGTAGATCGCCGGATTGTACAGAAGCATGATCTTCTCATAGCCGACGTCGAAAATCTTGCCCATTTTCAGAATCAGCATGATAATGATCGTGGGCATCAGGCAGGGAATCGTGATATAGATCACCTGCTTTAAGCGCCCCGCGCCGTCCACCTTGGCCGCGTCGAAAAGTTCCTGATCGATGCCGGCCAGAGCCGACAGATAGATGATCGAGTTCCATCCGACTGTCTGCCACAGATCCGAAATAATGTAAATCGGCAGGAAATAATTCTTATTGTTGAGAAGCGTTTCCTTCTCGATACCGAACAGCGCGTGCAGGATCGCGGTGATGCCGCCGGTGCTGCTGGTCAGCTTGATAATGATCCCGCAGATCACGACCGTGGAAATAAAATGCGGCATGTAGGTGATCGTCTGGGTCACTTTGGCGAACCGCGGGCTCTTGAGTTCGTTCAGCAAAAGCGCCAGCAGGATCGGAACCGGGAACGTCAGCAGGGAGAATACGCTGATCCGCACGGTATTGCGCAAAAGTCTCCCGAAATAGTAGTCGCCGAAGAAGTTCCGGAAATGCTTCAGTCCGACCCAGTTGCTGTTCAGAAATCCCTTCGCGGGCTTGTAATCCATAAACGCGATGCTCAGTCCGAACATCGGCGCGAATTTGAAAACCACGTAGTACGCGATAACCGGCAGAAGCATCAGGTACAGCAGCCAGTTATGACGAAAATCCCGCACGACCCTCTCCCGAAACGTCAGTTTCCTGCCGTTTACAAGAATCTCCTTGTTCCTCTTTTCCTTTCGTTTCACGTTCACCGCTCCTTTCGGTTTTGCCTCTTTTTTCTTCCGTTATTTCCTTATACTGCGTAGGGGTCACACCCTCATACTGCTTGAAAATCCGCAGAAACGTCCGCTGGCTCCCGAAACCGCAGCGCAGCGCCACGTCCTCCAGCTTCACGTCCTCCGAAAGCATTTCCTTCACGTGCGCCAGCCGCACCCTGTTGATATACCGGGTCAGCTTGTCCCCCTCGAATTCCTTAAATACCCTCGACAGATAGGAAGGCTGGACCCGCAGGTGCTCCGCGACGGAATTGACATCGAGCCGGACGTCGGAATAATGCTCCTCCACATAGGCTTTCGCTTCCGCGCATATGCGGCCGCGCTGATCCCCCTTCTCCCTCTCGTTCATCTCCGCCATGCTCCGGCACGCTTCCCCGGTCACGCGCAGAAGCTCCTCCCGGACAAGCCGGTAATCGCCCTGGCGGCTGGCCTCGGTGAGGGCCGTCATGGACACCGGCGGCCCGTCCTCCTTCCACGCCTTTGCCGCCGCGCGCATGACGGAAGCGGTGATATTGCTGACCAGAAACTGCATGGCCTCCGGCTTCAGACAGTTGGCCTGGTTCTCGTCGAGCAGGAAACGGATCTCCCGGCAGGCGCCTTCCGCGTCGCCGGCGCCGATGTCGTAGTACAAACGGTTCTCCACATCGATTGGGTATTTCAAAAGCGTGTCCGTCGGCAGCAGATTGATGTCCCGGTAGCGGACGGTCCCGCCGCCCTGCTCCTTCTCCTGATACTCAAAAACGCTCTGCGCTTCCCGGTAGGCCGCGTACAGTTCCCGGATCCCCGGGTGGTCGTCGCTCAGCGCGCTTTGATAGGAAAGGGAGAACTGGCGGCCGATAAACTCCCGGGACGCCCTCACGGCGTTTTCCGCCCGGTCCCCCGGCCCCTCTCCGTCCTCTTTCCGCCAGATCAGGAATACCTGCTCCCGCGGCCCTTCCTGGAAGCAGAGGCTGGCGAGCCCTTCCGTCTCCAGATTCTCCGTGGTAACATTCTTAAGGATAAACCAGGACAGTTCCCGGGCCGTTTCCGGGCAGTCCATGCGGTACGCCAGAAGGCAGATGGGGTGCCCGTCCGTATCGAGCCCGTACTGCTTAAGCAGGGCCACGTCCGTCATGGCGTAAGCCTGCTTTTCCGTCAGCAGGCGGTGAAACAGTTCCCGGGCGATCGCGTTCTTCTGCTGCAGGATAATGTTCGTATTTTCCCGGTTCTGATCCACCAGCTTGTGGACCGATTCGTTGACATAACTAAACGCGTCCCCCTTCATCTGCGGAGCCGGGTCCTCCTGGTGCAGGATATCCACCGCCTGTTTAAGCGGTACGAAATGGCGCAGCGCCGAATAGCCGATCGCCGCCATGCTGACCAGCAGATAGCCGATAATCAGCACCGTCACCAGGTGCCGCAGTTCCGTGATCCGTTTCACGAAAGGCTGTTCGCCGGTGATCACCACGTAATCCCATTTCTCGTAGCGGGACTCGATCACCGAGGCCACGGACGAGCCCACGTTGAACTGCCGCCCGGTCAGGGACGCTTCCTCCTGCAGATGGAGCCGCAGTTCCTCCGTCACGGCGTCGTCCAGCACGCCGTTGGAGACCATGCCGCCGTTGACCCGGTCCACGATGCAGATGTGATCCCGCTCCTGGTTCAGCCACGGAAACGACTGCAGGATCTCATTCAGATCCACGATCATGATCGCGTTGACCGCCGTCACCCCGAGACTGCTGGTCAGGGGCTTAATCAGAACCGCGAGCGGTTCCCCGTTCCCCGAGGCAAGAGAAAAGATCTGCGCCGTCCGGTAGTCCTGCCGGATCACCTCATACCAGTCCTCATAGGAAAATCCGTACCGCCCGAAGGAAATATCGTAGAACTCGCGGCTGGTATTGTAGTAGCTGCCGGACACCAGACAGTCCAATTTCGGAAAATACAAAAAACAGGTGTAATTTCCCTCTTCTACCAGAATCTCCTCGGCCATGTCCCGCACCAGTTCATAGAGTTCGTAGCGCGGCACGGATTCGTAGGAATCCGTCTGCCGCAGCGTATTGACCGTGCGGTTTAAGTTGGCCTTGCTGGCAAACGACTTCAGCACCTGCACGCTGCGGTCCATCCGGGACTGCACCAGTTCCAGCTGCACGGCGTTGGAATACTCCATCTCGCTGTGGAGCGCCTGACTGTAGCGGGCCGCGCAGTACGAAATCACCAGCACCGCCACGATGGACAGCACCGCGTAGGACAAAAGCCATTTCGAAAAGGTTCTGTTCAGATCCCGTCTCCTGCTTTTCATTTAGAAAGTCACCGTTTCTTTGCAGTGCTCCTGCAGCTTCTCCAAGAACAGATCCCCGTCCACGGGCAGTTCCACCCAGGCCCCGTCCAGCCACGAGGAAAGATGGATCGCGTTGGACAGCTCCAGTCCGCGTATCCCTTCCATGCCGGGCGCGATGGGCTTTGCCCCTTTCAAAATGGCGTCGGCGAAATTATTGATAATGCCCGCGTGGGACGTATAGGTTCCCTTCACCGGGATCCCGCACTCCCAGACTTCCGGCTTCCCGAGTCCTTTCTTATACGTCGCGTTGAACTCCGGCTCCGGGATCCGCAGACGGCTGAAACGGATCGCGCCGTCCTCGACCACGATCCGGCCGCGCTCGCCGTCGATTTCCAGGCGGTTGGTGCCGGGCGCGTCGCCCACGGTCGTGATATAGCAGGCCGTGGCCCCGTTTTCGTATTCCATCAGGGCGGTCACGTCGTCCTCCACCTCGATGTTCCGGTGCTTCCCGTAATAGACTACGGACTTGATCCGCTTCGGCATACCGAACATCCACTGCCAGAGATCGAGATTATGGGGATTCTGGTTCAGCAGCACGCCGCCGCCCTCGCCGTCCCAGGTCGCGCGCCAGCCGCCCTGGTCATAATAACTCTGCGAACGGTACCAGTCGGTAATGATCCAGATCATCCGCTTCACCTGCCCCAGTTCGCCTAAGTCCAGCAGATCCTTCACCTTTTGGTACAGGGGATTGGTCCTCTGGTTGAAATCCATGCAGTAGACCAGTTCCGGATGGCGCGCCGCCGTCTCGTTCATCCGCTCCACCTGTTTCGTATAGACGCCGGCCGGTTTCTCCACCAGCACGTGCAGCCCCGCCTCCATGGCCTCGATGGCGATGGAAGGGTGATAATAATGCGGCACGGAAATCAGCACCGCGTCGCAGGCGCCCGAACGGATCAGCGCCCCCGCGCTGTCAAACAGCGCAAGCCGCTCCCCGAAAGTATCCGCCGCCAGTTTCAGCCGTTCCGGCCGGATGTCCGCCACCGCGGTCAGTTCCACGGCCGGCGTTTTGCCGCTTTTGATGCTGCCGCCGTGCTGGCTGCCGATGGCCCCGTAGCCGATGATTCCCAGTCTGATCTTATCCAAGGTTTCTCCCCTCCAGTCCCTTTAAAAATGCCAGCGCCGCGCGGGCGTCCGCTTCCATGTCCTCCGTTTTCCCCTCGATGCTTACGCGCCCGTCGTAGCCGCTCTTTTTCAGCGCCCCCAGAAACGCGGCGTACTCCTCGCCTTCTTCCGACAGCGGGTAGCGCCTGCCGTGAGAGGACGCGATGTGGATATGTCCGAAATCACGGATCGTTTCGATGTCGCGGATCTCGTCATGGTTCTGCATGACATGGAAATAATCGGACAGCAGCTTTACGCGCGGATGGTTCACGTCCGCCTCCAGAATCGCCCCCTCGGCCATCGTGCAGATCATGTTCGTCTCGCTCCGGCTCAGCGGCTCGATCACGACCGTGATCCCGTACCGCTCCGCGGTTTCTCCGGTCAGGCAAAAGACCTCCGTCAGCCGGCGGTAGGCTTCGCCGTAACGCATACCCTCCGGGCAGCGGCGGCAGCGGCCGCTCCCGAACACGGCGATCTCCGCGCCGAAGCCCGCGATCAGTTCCATCGCGCGCCGCAGGTAGTCTTCCAGTTCCTGCCGTCCCGTCCCGCCGCCGATCAGATCCATGGTTTTGGGGAACAGAATATTGAACGCCTCGCATTTCACCTTGGACGACGCGAGCCTTTGGCGTCCTTCCTCCCGCTCCGCCCCGCCAAGCTGCATCGTGGCCGTAACGGACAGTTCGATATAATCATACCCCGTCCGTTCCAGTATATCCAGGTTGTTTAACCCGGTACAGATCCCGTACCGCATGGGACTTCACTCCTTTCTTTTTCCTTCCGGTTCCTTCTTTCGGCTGCCGGGGCGAGCCGCTCCTCGCTTCGCGCTCCGCAGTCCTGCCCGGCCTTCCCGTCCTCACCGGGTCCCGTCCGTCGCGACGCTCCGTCCGTCTTCCAGCCGCACAAAAGCTTTCTCCGGCGCGAGGAACCCCTCTGCCGGAGTCCCTGCCCGGCCTTCCCGTCCTCACCGGGTCCCGTCCGTCGCGACGCTCCGTCCGTCTTCCAGCCGCACAAAAGCTTTCTCCGGCGCGAGGAACCCCTCTGCCGGAGTCCCCGCCGGACGGATCACGGTCAGGAAGCGGACCGGAACCGGACCGGCGCATTTTACGATCAGCTGCGGCGCCGGCTCCCTCCGGGCGTACCCGTAGGAGATCCAGCCGCCGATCGGGTCGTCGCTGCCTTCCAGTATCTCGAATGTGATCCCTTTCGTGGCCTTCACGGAAACCGCGTATTCGCGGCCCTTTTGCGAGAGATAGGAGAATCCGCCTTCCGTGCCGGATACCGCCCCGCCGCGCAGACTGCCGAACGCGAAATTGTAATACAGGCGGATGTCGTGCTCCGCCAGTCCCGGGCCGGTCAGCTCGTCGTCGATCACGTACACATGACCCGGCAGACCCAGCACCCGCCGGCGGTGAAAGATCGGATCGTCCCGGTACACATAACCATTATGCGAAATATCAATGATCCGGCAGCCGTCCTCCTCCGCGAACCGGTGGCAGAATGTCCGCACGCCGCGGGTGCGGGTCACGCCGGGCACCGTGCCCATTTCATGATCGTCCACATACAGCGTGTTATGCGCTTTGGCGGAGAGGAAATAATGGCGCAGATTTTTTAAGCAGGAGCTGTTGTAGATATAGCGCCCGCTGTCCGTCAGGATGTCCTCGCCCCGGATATGCAGTTCCAGGTGGCCCGTGTCGTTGTGCGAATGGGTGCTTTTTTCGCCCCGTTCCAGCTGCACTCCCTGGATATGGAAATAATCGTCCTCCGGCCCCCAGCCGGTGCGCATGATATAGATTCCCGCGCCGGTATAGGCGTAATCGCGCCTTTCGGGCGGCCGGCCCTCTCTGCCTCCCGAGGCGGCCCATAAATACTCCTGCCGCCCCGTCCGTTCATACATGGTGCGGAAATAGGCCCGCATCTCGTTTAAGTCCCGCGGGTCAAAGGTCAGGTTCATGCCCTCGTAAAGCGAGGTATCGCAGCGGCGGGCCCGCAGGTCGATCCGGTCCGCGTCGCCGATCATCGGCGTCGTGAAATCCGGTTTTACCAGGCTCAGCAGGAAATCCGCCGCCTTTTCCAGTTCCGGCTCCGCGTAGGGCGCGACGGGGATCCCGTTCAACTCGCAGAGGCGGACGCACTGCAGGTACACGTTGGCCGCCACCATATGGTAGATCGGCGTCCGTTCCATATGGATGCCGTCGTTGTCGAACGAGTATTTCACCTCGTGCATGACGCGCCGGTAGCCGGTCATTTTCCAGTCCGAGCGGATCTCCGGGAACAGGATGCCGCACTGCAAAAGCGCCCCGGATTCCATCGTCAGCCAGTTGCTCGAGCGGTTATGATTGCTGTAATGGTCCATCAGGTAGTCGGCGTGGTCGCAGACCCCGGTCAAAAACAGCACCCAGTCCTCTCTTCCCCACTCCGGCGAGGTCCGAAACGCCTCCATGCAGGGAAGCCAGACCGTGTACATGCGCATGGCCGTCTCGATCGTCCGCCAGGCATGGCCGGGGAACCCGAATTTCGTCTCATAGGAATCGTCTTCCATGAACGGCTTCACGGGCCACGCCTGCAGAAACGCGCGCATCTGGCGCAGGAATTCCCTCGTGTATTTCTCGTCGCCGGTCATCACGTAGGCCCGCGCGAGCGGCTGCCAGTAAATATGGCGGAACAGCGACCAGCTCCATTCGTTGTCGCGGGACGTCTCCGCGGTCGGATTGAAGTGCCAGTCGATCTCCCCCTCAAAGGAATGGCCGTATATCCTGTGGTCCAGAACCTCCTGCGCTTCCGCGAGTACCTGATCGTCCCGCAGCGCTTCCATTTCCCCGCGCGTAAACAGGTAAACGGGCGCGGTCCTCGTGCGAAAATGCTCCGCCACCTCGTCCATGCACGCTTCGTATTCCTGTTTTTCGTACCGCTCTTTCGCCTTTTCAAGACCGGCGGCCGTCCAGTCCAGACGGCCGAGCAGTTCCATCATCCTGTCCATCGCACATAACTCCTTTCGGCGCTTTCCACGTTTTCGTAACATCCCGGCTTTCGTCCCGGCGGGGATACCCGCCAAACGCCGGTTAACACGAGTCTTACCGCCGCTTTCTCCGTTATTATAGCATATAGTTTCGCCGGGCGGTACAAAAAACGCATCCGGAAGCGTCGGATCCTGCCTCCGGATGCAGCACATCAAATTACGAATCAGTTGCCCGTGTAAGTGTCATACGCTTCCTGCATCATGGAGATGGCCTCCTCAATGCCGAAGTCTTTCAGCTGCTGGATATAGCTGTCCCACTGGTCCATGGAAACGCTTCCGGCGATAAACTGCGCTTCCATCTCGTCCGACAGCGTCTTGACATTGTTCATGATCTCGGCGTAGCGCTCGCTGTTCTCCGGAGAGACGGAAGTCGGCGGGAAGAAGTACTGGCCCATATCCGTCTTCATGGACAGTTCCAGCGCCTCCTTCTGGTTATCCTGCTCATAATACTGCTCGATATAGCGCGGATCCTGGATGCAGACACCGGATGTGGAGGCTCTCGTGTAAGCGGCGAGCGCGTCGGCAACGACCATATCCGGGTTGTGGAGAATCGTATCCGTGTAGACCGGTTCGCCGTCTACCATCTCATAGGTTTCGCCCTCGATGCCGAAATTGCAGACCAGGTTGCCTTCCTCGCCGAACATCCAGTCGAGCAGCCAGGCGGCGGCTTCCACATTCTCGCAGTCGGAAGAGATCGCCGCGGAGACGCCGGACCCGTCAAAGATGTCGTTCATCTTGGAGAACTTGGCGTTCTTGCCTTTCTCCGAAGTAACCGGCACCGTGGCGCGAATATCTTCCTGCGTGATTTCCGGATTCGCCTCGTTCAGAATCTGCGTATAGTTGCCAAGGCCCTGACCGAAGGGAGCGTAGGCCGCGCCGGCTTTTTCGGTCGTGAAATCCGTCTGGTTCGAAGATTTGTCGGCCACCAGCCAGTCGCGGCTGATCAGTCCTTCCTCGTACCAAGCGCGCAGGGTCTCGATCAGATCCTTCCGGCTGTCCTCGATCAGGCCGTTCTTCACCGTACCGTCTTCCACATAGAAGCTGCCCCAGTTGTCAAAACCCGGGGACCAGACGTCCTTCATCCACTCGTTTCTGGTGACAAAGGGAACCTCGAACCCGTATTCCTTAAACGCCCGCAGCACATTTTCCCATTCCTCGATGGTCTCCGGCCGCTCCAGCCCCAGTTCGTCCAGAACGTCCTGCCGGATCAGGAAACCGGAACTGAACTGCGTGACGTTCGGCGTCTCCGTTCCGCGCAGGAACGGGAAGCAGTAGTAACGCCCGCTGGAATCCTTAACCGCCAGATCGATGCTCTCATTGGAATCGAGAATGCCCCGCAGATTCGGCGCGTTATTATTCACCACATCTGTCAGATCAATGATTACGCCGTCGTCGATGGCCATGCCCGGTCCGCCGCTGTATTTGGTCCAGGTGTGCTCAATGATGTCGGGATAATCGCCGCTGGCCACCATGATCGCGAACTCCTCATCCTCGGAACCGACGGTCGGATGGATAAACTCGATCTCGATGCCGGTCCGCTCCATCACGTACTTCGCCCAGGGCGTATCGCCCAGATTCGGATAAGTAGAGGACACGTTCGCGTTTAATTTGGTCCACCAGGTCAGTTTCGTACCCGCGTAGGGCTTGTCGTCCGCCGCTTCCGTTTCCTGCTCCGCCGCGGTCGTCTCCGCCGCCGCGGTTGTTTCCGCCGCCTGGGTCGCCGCAGCCGTCGTTTCCGCCGCCTTGGTCGTCGCCGCGGCCGTCGTCTCCGATGAACCGCCGGATGAGCCGCCGCATCCCGCCAGAGATACCGCCAGAATCACCGCCAGCGACAGCGCCATGGCCTGTTTCGTTGTTTTCCTCATAAATTCATTTCTCCTCCTTTTTTGATCTCCAGCGATCCGTCACTTCCGACGGCATCCGCCGGGACTGGTAACATGTGGAAAATATTTCCTTTAGGTTCCGGATGCGGCAGAACCGCTCTCCGTTCTCCTCAACATGTTCTAATTCTTCTTCCCCGATCTGCGTGACCGGCAGCATGGCCAGACGGCACACCGCGTCGAGATGGGGCATGGCGGTCTGGATCGTGCAGAACGGGCGCCCGCCTCCGCGCGTACAGTCGATGGCGTCATACAGCTTCTGGAGCCGTTTCCCTTTGAGGATCCCCGCGTAGGAATACCGGCTCCCGTCCTCCCATTCCGCCGTAAAATCGACCTGGCCGTCCGTCCCCCGGGCGCCGCAGCGGATCACCGCGCGTTCAAACCGGTATTCGGCCTCGGGGCCGAGTTTTTTCTCTTTCAGCGCGTGAGTCGTATAATAATACAGCGGCACGCCGTCCCGCGTCTTGGCCGCGACGGCCGCGGTATCGTAGTTCTGCAGTTCGGAATTGGCCCGGTACAGTTCGCCGCTCACTTCCGAAAGTTCCGCCGCCCGGTCCATCGCGTCCCCCAGCAGGAACGTCATGATCTGGAACTGGTGCGCGCAGGCATTGTTGAACGGGCTGTCGTTGACCTTCTGCCCGCCGGCCTCGATACGGCCCGCCCAGCTGTTGCGCCCGTAATAGGCCGACCCGCGCTTCATCGCGTGGAGCGCTTTCATGTAAACCGGCCTGCCGAAACGGCCGCTCAGAATATCCCGCTTCAGTGCCAGCACATCCCGGGAATAATCCAGCTGGTACCCGACCGCCACGAAGCGTCCGGTCTCCTGTTCCAGCCGGATCAGATCCTCCGCCTCCCCGAGCGCCACGCAGATCGGCTTTTCCGTCAGCACGTTGGAACCGTGCCGCAGGCAGACCGCAATCTGCGGATAATGGAACTGGATCGGCGAGGATATAACCGCCAGATCCGCCTCGTGTTCCCGGTAAAACGCTTCCGGGCTCCCGTACACGGGAATCTTTTTCTGCCCGATAACCGGGAACCGCTCCGCCGCGCCGGGCATGACCTCGCATATCCCTTCGATCCGGACTCCCGGGATCTCCTCGCGCGTCAGTTCCTCCATATAATTTGCCCCGTATCCCCCGATTCCAACCAGCAGAATCTTCACGGGGGCCGCGCCCGGCGCGTTTTTTGCGTCCGCCTTTTTTGGGGGCACTTCCTTTTTGATGGGCACTTCCTTTTCCCGCATTTTTGCTTCCCGTGTATCTTCCCGTACGTCTGTTTCCCGCATGTCTGCTTCCCGCGTATCCGCTTCCCGTATTTTTATTTTAATATATCTGCTATATCTGCTCTTTATTACTGGAACTTTATCATTTACGCTTCTTTCCTGTAAACTGACAAAATTCAATTTCATGTGTCAGTTTCTTATGATCCCGGCTTTTGCGCCGGGCCTGTATAAAAAACGGGACGCCGGGCGATTCTGTCTGCCGCCCGGAGTCCGCGCCTGCGTAGTCATATAGCGATATCGGGGCGGGTCCTAAAGTCTTTCATCCGCCGGCATGTAAATATGCCGCGGATTCAGACCTTATGACCCTAGTACCGGTATCTCTTTCTGAACGCGATCAGAAACGCCGCCGAAACCAGAAACGCCCCCGTCTCCGCCGCCACATCCGCCAGCCAGATGCCGTCGACGGCCAGCACGCGGGGCAAAAGCAGCACGGCTGAACATTTAAAAAGGAACATTCGCAGAAATGAGATTGCCGCCGACACGGCGCCGTTGTTTAAGGCCGTGAAAAAAGACGAGGCGAAAAGGTTCACCCCCGCCATGAGAAACGCCGCCGAGGAAATCCGGAACGCGCGCACCGTCATGGCCAGCAGTTCCGCGTCGTATCCCACAAAAAACGCGGATAACGGCGACGCCAGAAGCAGGGCCGCCGCCATCATGGCGATGCCGCCGCCGCTCATGAGAACCAGGCTCTTCCTCAGCATATTGCTCAGTTCCGCCGTGTTCCCCGCGCCGTAATGGTACCCCACAATCGGGGCGCTCCCGGTCGAATATCCGATAAAGATCGCGAGAAAAACAAATTCCACGTACATGATAACACCGTAGGCGGCGACGCCATTCCTCCCGGCGTACCGAAGAAGCTGGAAATTGTACAGCATACCGGTCACGGAAGCGGTCATGTTGGACACCATTTCCGAAGAGCCGTTGGCGCACGCTTTCAGAACCGGCCGCGCTTTCAGGCGCGTTCTTTTCAGCCGCAGCAGGCTGTCGTTCGGCCGCAGGAAATACAAAAACGGAAGCAGACCGCCCACGCTCTGACTCAGTCCCGTGGCAACGGCCGCTCCGGCCACGCCCATGCGGAAGATGCCGACGAAGAGCAGATCGAGAACCATATTGGTGACACCGGCCGCCACGGTAACGTAAAGGCCCAGCCTGGGTTTCCCCGCGGTGATCAGAAAGTCCTGGAACGCGACCTGCAGCATGAACGTGAAGGTAAACCCCAGCGAGATCCGCCCGTACAGCACGCAGTCCGGCAGCATGGCGGCGTCCGCGCCCAGCCAGACGGCGACGGGCCGCATGATCAGCATTCCCGCCAGGGAAACCGCGATACCCGCGATCAGCGTAACGGTGATCATCATGGAAAAATATTCATTTGCCTGCTCCCGTTTCTGCTCGCCCAGGGTCATCGCCACCAGCGCGCTGCCGCCGGTGCCCAGCATAAAACCGGCGGCACCGGCTACCGTGACGAACGGCATGACCAGATTGATGGCCGCGAAAGCCGTTTTCCCCACAAAATTCGACACGAAAAGACCGTCTACGACGCCGTAGACGGAGGTAAACACCATCATGACGATGGACGGAAAAACGAAGCGGAGCAGCTTCCGGTACGTGAAATGATCAGAAAGCCGGATCATAACTTAACAAAGCCCGGGCCGCGCGGCAATCGGCGCGGCGCTTCCGGCCGGTCAAACAGGCAGGGCGCGCAAATTCTGCCGTCACGGCCGCACCTCCTCCATAAAAATATCGCACGGCGCGTTCCCGCCGTACAGGTACACCATAATACGCAATCCGCGGAATGTCAACCGGATCCTGTATTTTCTTCCCCGGGCATTGATTTCGCGGCGCCGTTATGGTATTTTTTATAAGCGAGGGCCTGATCCGCAGGATCGAACAGGCTGTCCGGGACGCGAAGATGAACCAGGACTGGAGGGAATCATATGATCTACCAGGTAAAACAAAGAGAAGCCGAACTCAGGGGAGAAGCGCGCGGGGAAGCCAAAGGGGAAGCGCGCGGCCGGAAGGAAGGGCTCGCCGAGGGCGCCAGGAACATGGCCGTCGAAACGGCGAAAAGGATGCTCAAGGAGTCCTTTCCCGTTGATGTGATCACGCGCATCAGCGGCCTTTCCGCTTCCGAAGTCAACGCGCTGAAACAGTCCCGGAACACGGAAACCTGACGCCCGGGCGCCGGCCGGGGCGCGGCGCCAAACCGCTTACCCCGCTTCCCGGCCCCCGTCCCGCCGCCCGGATTCCAGTTCCTCCGTCAGCGCGCAGATCTCATCGATCATTTTCCCGATTTCCCCGATTGTGTCCAGAAGCGGCGCGTCGGTCGTGATATCCACTCCCGCCATCCGCGCCAGTTCCACCGGCGTCTTCGTGCCGCCCGCGGCCAGCACCCGTTTCCAGTCGTCGACCGCCGGCCGGCCCTCGCGCTCGATGCGCTTGCAGACCTGGGTCGCGATCGTCAGCCCCGCGCTGTACGTGTAGGAGTACAGCCCCATATAGTAATGCGGCTGCCGCATCCATGTCAGTTCCGACCCCGGCAGGATCTCCGCCGCGTCGCCCCAGAACGTCTCCAGCGTCGTCCGCATCAGCCGGTTCAGCGTCTCCGCCGGCACGCTGCCGCCGGCGTCGATAATCTTGTACACTTCCCTCTGATACGCCGCTTCCAGAAGATGGGTAACGAAATTATGGTAATACGTGTGCCCCACCATCGAACTTAACACCCAGCGGCGGAACCGCGGATCCGAACCGGTCTTCAGCAGGTAATGCGCCATCAGCAGTTCGTTCATCGTGGAAGGCGCTTCCACAAAATATCCGGACACGTTCGTGCCGAAGAAGGACTGCGCCGCGTTGCAGATCGTAAAATGCCCCGCGTGCCCCAGTTCATGGGCCAGCGTAAAGACGTCCGACATCCGCCCGGTCCACGTCATCAGGATATACGGGTGGCAGCCATAGGGGGTGGAGCAGAAGCCCCCGGTCGATTTCCCCCGGTTCGCGGCAAAATCCACCCAGCGGCCGCGGTATGCCTCGCGCACCATCTCCTGATAGTCCTCACCCAGGACCGACAGCCCCTCGACGATATATTTTTTCGACTCCTCAATCGTCACGCGGGG
>CAZPGD010000013.1:0-14125 GCA_964585865.1 uncultured Hungatella sp.
GTAATGGGACGCGCGGAGCGCCGCAGGCAGGAGCGCAATGACCGTATCCAGCTGCGCAAGGACAAGATCCTCATTTCCCGGGAGGATCTGGGCCGGGTGAAACGGGAAATGAATGACCGGCTGGCCGATGATATGTCCGCATACGGCACGGAACTGTTTATGACCTGTTTCGGGCTTGCCTTGCACCGGGAGTTTAACTTCGGTGCCCGGCGGATCCTGCGGTGCCTGTCCTGCGTGGACGACCTGGTGGGCCTCCTCAATCGGGACGGGGTCACGGTGGAGGATCTGAAGCGGCAGTTGAAGGACGAAGCGGGAGTGGAAATCAAGTGTTAGGGGGGAGAGTGCCGGAACGCCTGTCTTGACAGGACGGAAGGAAAGCGGTACGGTTAAAACGGGGTGATAGAATGGCCGAAGGAAGCAGGATGACCATTGCAAGGCTGAAACGCGCCAGGAAGCTGCCGCGGGAGATCGCCTGTCTGAAAGAAGAACTGAAGAACATGATCGAAACGGCGGACGGGATCGGCAGCGATACGATTCTGGATTACCGGAAGGGATACGGCATCCCGCGCTCCATTACCGGTTTTGACTGGGCCCGCTTTGAACGGAGGCAGAAGCTTCTGGCAAACAAGCAGCGTGAGTTGGATGCCGTTGCGTCGTGGGTGGAAGGCATCGAGGACGTGCAGGCGCAGGCCGTGATCCGGATGCGGTACATTGACGGGCTGAACTGGAAGAAGATCGCCCGCAGACTCGGAATGCCGCAGAACGAGGACTACCCGAGACTGCGGATCCAGGATGCGTATTTCAGAAAAGCGGGGATCAAATAGGGCCGCAAAAAGAACCGCAAACAGAGTCGCAAATAGGGCCGCAAAAAGAACCGCAAACAGAGTCGCAAACAGAGCCGCGAACAGAGCCGCAAACAGGGCCGCAAGAGGGTATCTTAAGAAAACCGTAAGAATCAGGATCCCGTAAAAAGTGCCGGAAAAGCCAGTAAACAGGCGGGTTTGCGGGCAATTAAAAAAAGTTCGGTTTATTCGGTTTATTCGGTTTATAATAATAATCGGGTTCCGGGGCCGTCGGGCACCGGAGTACCCGCGGAACGGATGGCAACCCGCCCGCTGCCTTCCCTGCCGAAGATCGTTATTGCCGTTTGCTGTTTTCCTGCGGGGGCGCCCGGTGAGAATCAATCGCGAATCATTGATTCCCGCCGGGTGCTTTTTTCGTGCGCTTTTCCGTACGGACGTACGGATTTTCCGGATTCCCCGGAAAGCGATTCGGTGCCCCGCGGGCCGGCGCATATCCGACCGGTGCGGATCCGCGAGGGCGTCGGAATCAAAGATACGGGGGTGTTCCGCATGCTGTACATCCGCTGCCCTCACTGCGGGAGGCGCGTGCCGCGGGGCGAAAAGTGTGAGTGTAATTATAAACGGGAGTACCCGGAAGCTGCGGGGGATAAGCGGCTGTACCACACGGCACGGTGGACGAAACTGCGGGCGATGATCCTCTCCCTGTACAACGGCCTGGACCCGTACGCGATGGCACACGGGCGCATCGAGTACGCGGACACGGTCCATCACATCGTACCGGCCGGCGATGATATCCGTCTGTTCTGGCGGCCGGATAATCTTATCCCCGTCAGCAGGCACAGTCATGATGAGATCCATGCCGCATACGGGAGCGGCGAACGGGCCAAGGCAGAGATGCAGTCGGAGCTCCGCGGGCTGGTGAAGCTTCCCGATGTGCTGAGTACCTGACACGTCAAGGAACCTCGATGATCCTCGACGTGCGACAGCGTATGGCTTGACGAGGTGCGTGCCGCCCAGGGGGCGGAAAAAACTACGCGCATTTTTTTACAAGACCGCGCATGTTCAAAATTGTTCGCGAAATTGTGTTTTGGGGGCCGGAACGGCGTTTTTAAGGAGGCAGCAGTATGGCGAACCGAAGAAAAGTCCTGAGTTTACATACGGAAGACATGACAAGAGAGAAGCGGACCCGCCGCGCCTATGAGGAGAGCCTGATTTCCGCCGACAATGACGAGCTGGATACCGTGCCGCCGTCCCTGTTCATCAACAGGACGGCGAAAAACGAGTATTTCCGCGTGCTGAAGGAACTGCGCAAAAGCGTCGGCATCCTGAGCAACGTGAACCGGTCCGATCTGATAAGCTACGCGAACAGCTACGCCCGCTATGTCTCCTGCGTGAAGGAAATGCGCGGGAAAGACTTTCAAATGGTGATCCAAACGGAGAACGGGCCGAAGGAGAACCCGATCTGCGGCATGATGGACAGGGCGCGGCGCGACATGGCGGAAAGTTCCCGGCGCCTGGGCATGACCTTTGACGGGATGCTGAAAGCCGCCGCCGTGAAAGCGGACAAACAGGAGGCGGAACTGGAAGAAAGGTTCGGCGGTATATGACACTGCTGGAGGAGATCACGGAATACTGCCGGGACTGCGTAAGCGGAAAGATTGTGTCCGGCACGAAGCATAAATGGGCCTGTGAGCGGTTCCTGCGCGATCTGGACCGTATCGGGCAGCCGGACTTCCCCTATTTCTGGGACGAGAAGGCGGCGGCGGATATCGTGGAATGGTTCGCGCTGCTGAGGCACTCCAAGGGGGTCCTGGCCGGCGAGCCGATCCGCCTGACGGCGTGGCAGAAGTTCCGCGAGTGCCAGATTTACGGCTGGAAGCACCGGGAGAGCGGGTACCGCCGGTTCAGGAAAGCGTTCACGGAAGTGGGCCGGAAAAACGCGAAGTCGCAGATGGAGGCGGGCGAGGCCCTGTATGAGATTTCCGTCATGGCGACCAAGAACCGCGAGGCGTACGAAGTCTATACGGCCGGGACGAAGCGGGAGCAGTCCAGGATCGTGTTCGATGAGTGCCGGCTGATGGCGAAGGGGACGCTGCTGGGAACAAAATTCAATTTCAAGCGGGACCGGATCGAGCATATCCGGACCGGTTCTTTTATTAAGCCGTTGTCCAAGCAGGACGGGAAGACGGGCGACGGCACGAACGGCGCGATGTACATCCTCGATGAGTACCACCAGCACCAGACTACGGAATTCTATGATCTGGCGCTGGGCTCCAATACGAAGGAGCCGATGCTGTCCATCATTACGACCGCCGGCGTGGACCTGACGTACCCCTGCTATACGCAGGAATATGACTACTGTTCCAAAATCCTCGATCCCAACGTGGATATCGGGAATGAGGAATACTTCGTTGACATCTGCGAAGCGGATCCGGAGGACGATTTCGGGTCCCCGGACACATGGAAAAAAGCGAACCCGATCCGCGCCGGTTATCCGGAAGGCATTGAGAAGATCCGCGGCGATTACGAGGTGGCGAAAGAGATCCCGGAGAAGATGGTCGCGTTTGCGACCAAAATGCTGAACATCTGGGTGCAGCAGAAGGAGAACAGCTACATGGACATGGCGAAATGGAAAGCCTGCGAAGTCAAGGAATACCCGATCGACATCAAGGGCCGTCCGTGCTATGTGGGCTTTGACCTGTCCGCGAAGATCGACCTGACCAGCGTGGCCTTCATCATCCCGTTCCAGACCGACGAACTGGATGAGCAGGGGAAGAAAAAGGTGAAATACATTCTCTGGACGCACAGTTTCATCCCGAACGGGGAGAAGCTGCGGGAGCATATCATCAAAGATAAGGTGCCGTATGACGCGTGGAACCGCCTGGGGTACCTGACCGTCACGCATACGCCGATCGTTGACCAGTCGGCGGTTATGCGCTACGTGGAGGACACGGTAAAGGAATACGACCTGGACATCAACTGTTATTGTTTTGATCCGGCGAACGCGGGCAAGCTGATGATGGATCTGTCCAATGACGGATATGACGTGGAAGAAGTTTTCCAGAGCCATAAGTCGCTGAACGAATCCACCCAGGGGTTCCGGGAGCAGGTGTACAGCGGGAATATCCTGTACCTGCGCAACCCGCTGCTGAATTACGCCATGTCGAACGCCGTGGTCCGGACCAGCAACGGAATGATTAAGATCGACAAGGACGCCACCGCGAAGCGGATCGACCCCGTGGATGCCGCGCTGTGCGCTTTCAAGCTGGCGCTCTACCACGATTTTGAGGATGAAGATTATAACCGGTACGTGTCGGCGTTTTTGGACGAATTGGGGGCATAGTATGGGGATCCTGACAAGGTTTCGAAATTTCATGACGGCAGGGAGCGGCGGCCGGGAAACGGCGCGGCTGAACGAAGCGAAACTGCTGGAGTGGCTGGGAATCGACGGCGGCGACGCCGCGTCCATCAGCGAATGCGTATACTACACCTGTCTGAAGGTGCTCTCCGAGACCATGGGGAAGCTGCCGTTAAAACTGTACGTGCGGGACGAATCCGGCGGGCTTGCCAGGGCGCCCGCGGACAGCGGCGCGGGCAGGATGTTCTATCTGCTTTCGGAGCGTCCCAACCCGTGTATGAGCGCCAATACGTTCTGGACGACGGTGGAGGCCAACTGTCACCATCACGGCAACGCCTATGTCTGGATCCAGTCCGTGTTCCGGCGCGCGAAGTACGGAGGCAGCATGGACCCGGTCGCCCTGTGGCCCATGCCGTCGGACTGCGTGGACGTGATCATGGATGATGCCGGGGTATTCGGCAACGCGGGGAAGCTGTACTACCGGTATTCCGACGCGAAGACCGGCAAGACATACACGTTCGGCCAGGACAGCGTGCTGCACTTCAAGACATGGCTGAGCTGGGACGGGATTCTGGGGAAATCCGTGCTGCAGACATTGCGGGACACCATAGGCGGGTCCGGCCAGGCGCAGAAGTATTTGAACGAGCTGTACAAGTCCGGCCTGACGGCCGCCGCGGTGCTGCAATATACCGGGGATCTGGATAAAAAGAACCGGCTGAAGCTGCAAAAGGAATACAACGACCTGCTGACCGGCGCCAGGAACGCGGGGAAGGTGGTGGCGCTGCCGGTCGGCATGACCCTTCAGCAGATCGGGTACAAGCTGACGGATGCCCAGTTTTTGGAGCTGAAGCAGTACACGGCGCTGCAGATCGCGGCGGCTTTCGGCGTGAAGCCGACGCAGATCAACGATTATACCAAATCGTCGTATGCCAGTTCCGAGGCGCAGCAGCTGTCCTTTCTGGTCGACACCATGCTGTACCGCCTGGCGCAGTATGAGCAGGAGATCAATTACAAGTGCCTGACGGACAAACAGCGCGCGGAAGGCTATGTGTACAAGTTCAATGAAAAAGTGATCCTGCGGCCGGACGCGAAGGCGCAGATGGCGGCCATCACCTCCGCCATCCAGAACGGCGTCTATACCCCGAACGAGGGGCGTCACCTGCTGGATCTCCCGAGCCTGGACGGCGGGGATGAGCTGATCGTGAACGGGAACTATGTACCGCTGACCATGGTGGGCGCGGCATACGGCAAATCCGTCCGTACGGACGGCGAACAACCGGACGCGGAAGGAGGTGAAACAAGTGGTAATCAAAGTCAACGGTGACATTATCGGAAATGATTACAAGGAGGCGTATGACTGGTGGGGAGTTGAGAGTACCTGTCCGAAGGACATCGCGGACGCGCTCGATCGCCTTCCGGCGGGGGAAAAGCTGGAGCTCCACATCAATTCCCGCGGCGGGGATGTCATGGCCGGCCAGGAAATCTATACCATGCTGGCCGACCGCGGCGACGTGGAAACCTACGTTGACAGCTGGGCGGCCAGCGCGGCGAGCCTGATAGCCGTGGCGGGGCACTGCGTCATGAGCCCGGTCGGCCTGATCATGATCCACAATGTCAGTACGTTCGCGGACGGCAACAAGAACGACATGGCAAGGGCCGCCGAGACGCTGAAACGGATGGATGAGGCGATTGCCGGCGCCTATGTGCGCAAGACCGGCAAAAGCCGCGATGAAATCCTGCGCATGATGGACCGGGAAACCTGGCTCCCCGCGGAGCGCGCGGTGGAACTGGGGTTTGCGGATGAAATCGGAAATGAGGGTTCCGAAAGCCCGGACATCATGGTAGCCGGCGCGAACGGTCTGGCGGTAACACCGAAAATGATGGAGGAGTTCAAGTCCGCGAAAGCGAAGGAAGCCGCCGAAAAGGCTAAGATTGAGGCCCTCAGGGAAGAGATTCTGGCCGACATAGATGATTACGGCGTATGAGCGCCGGGAAGAAAGGAGATTTTAAACCATGAACAAGAAACTGTTGGAACTGCTGGATCAGATCAACGCCGCCAAGGCGGAAGTAAAGAGTCTTGCGGCAGAGGGGAAGCTGGAAGAGGCGAAGGCGAAAAAGGAGGAACTGGTATCCATGCAGGCGAAATTTGACCTGCTGAAGGATCTGGAAGACGAGGGGCCCGAAAACCCGCGGCCGGTAAATGACGAAAACGCCATCCACGCCTTCGCGCAGGCGGCCCGGAACCGTTTCCGCAACGAGGGCGAGATGAAGGAAGGCACCCCGGAGGACGGCGGCTATACCGTGCCGGAAGATATTCAGACCCGCATCAATCAGTACCGCGAGGCGCGGTTCAGCCTGAGGAAGCTGGTGTCCGTCGAGAATGTCAGCACCATGAGCGGCGCGAGAACCTACCAGAAGCGGGCCGATCACACCGGTTTCAAAACGGTGGCCGAGGCCGGAAAGATCGAGGCCGTCAAGGGTCCGCAGTTCGAGCGCATCGAGTACACCATCGAGAAGCGCGGCGGGTACCTGCCCGTGACCAACGAGCTGCTGGCCGATTCCGATGCCGCCATCTCCGGTCTGCTGATCAGCTGGCTGGGCGATGAGTCCGAGGCGACCGACAACGCCAACATTCTGAAAACCATTAAGGAGGGCGGTTTTGAGAAGGTCGAGAACTGTGATTCGATTGATCAGATCAAGGAGATCATCGACGTGAAACTGGGGCAGGCGTTCGCCAATACCGCCACCATCGTGACCAACGACGACGGTCTTTACTGGCTGGATACTCTGAAAGACAAAAACGACCGCTACCTGCTGAGCCCGAACATCGATCCGGCGAACCCGATGAACCTGTATCTGGCGGTGGGCGCGCGGCGCGTTCCGGTTGTGGTCGTGCCGAACGGCGTACTGGCCAGCGAGGAAACCGGCAAGTTCCCGCTGATCATCGGCGATCTGAAAGAGGCGGTGCGGATCTTCGACCGCCAGCGGATCTCCATCATGACCAGCAATGTCGCGGTGGCCGGCGACTTTAACGCCTTTGAGCAGGATATGACCCTGTTCCGCGGAATCCTCCGCAACGACTATGTAGTGCTGGATACCAAGTCCGCGGTGTACGCGACGCACTCCCCAAAAGGATGAGCCCTGATCTGGCGAGTGTCAAACCGTCGGATCAGGGCGCGCTGGGGAGCAAACAGGTCGGGGATCTGATTGACGGGGAAGCGACAATCAGCGCCGACGGCTATGTTTACGCAAGTCTGAAAAAGGTGAAGAACTTCACGGAGTTCGACAAGAGCGAAAAGGAAGGGTACTATTTCCCCGTGAGCCTGGGTGAGCGGTACAGCGGGAAAAACAAATGTCGCCGGACAAGCGGGACCCCGAATGACTGGAAAACCAACAGCGAGGACGCGGAATGGGTGCTGAAGCTGACGAACGGGAAGGATACGGTGTTCGAGTTCGCGACCACGGACAACGATACCCCGTTCCTGACGCTGAAGTTCGCAAACGTGACGCTGCTGGAATGAGGAGGTGAGCGGCCATGAAGTGGGGAAGGCTGGTAAACGCAGATTTAAAGACCGCGGCGGGTGATCCCAAGTTCACGGCCGCCCGCGATTATCTGAAACTGGATACCGCGGATGATGATGCCGTTTTGCTGCAGTGTTTAAAGGCGGCGGTCCGGTACGTGGCCAGCGCGGTCGGATGCGTGCCGGAAGGCGATCCGACCGCGGACATGCTGGTATATGCCATTACTCAGGACCTCTACGACAACCGGGAACTTATGCAGATGGACATCCAGCAGAAGAAGACGATCGAGTACACCTACCGGAGCATCATTTTACAGCTGCAGTGCCGCTACGATCTGGATGAGAAGGAGACGGGGCCATGGGATTTGTAAAGGGGATGAACCCGGGGCGCTTCAACAAGCGCGTTTCCGTTTACCGTTACACCGACACGGAAACGGAAATGGGCGAGGTGCGGACGGTACTGAAAAAAGCGGCCACCGTCTGGGCGGAGCTGAAACCCGCCCGCGGCACCGAGTTCCTGGAGTATTACCGGGAAGCGAACGCGCTGCAGTTCAAATGTACCATGCGCTGGCAGGAATCCCTTGGCCTGACGGAGAAGGACGTGCTGGTTTACCGGGACAGGCAATTCGAGATCAACTCGATCCTGAACCTGATGGAAGAGGGCCGGTACCTGGAGGTTTACTGCACGGAAAGCAAGGACAGGAAAGTGCTTGAGGGGGACGCTGCGCAATGAAAGTGGCTCTGGATTTTGAAGGACTGGACGATCTGAAAAAGGATTTTATCCGGGTGCGCGACAGCTACCCGGACGAGACGGCGCGGGAAATCTACCGTCTGGCGGGAGTGTTCACGAAAGATGTGGACGATAAGATGCCGGCGGAATACGCGGCCCATAACGCGGCCGCGAAGGCCGCAAGGAAGAAGGCCGGGCAGGAAGGGAAGACTAAGCCGAAAAACTCCACGATCCAGGGAAGCTGGAAGCGTACAAAGGTGTACGGCATGGGCGGCCGCGGGGCGACCGTCGCGGTAGAGGTGGAGAATACGGCCCCGCACTGGCACCTGGTGGAGAACGGCCACACGGTGCGGGCGGACCCGGCCATGGCGGCGGCTTACCTTAACGGCCGGATCGACCACGGCAAAAGCACGAAGAAGTACGCGTCAAAAAGCCGTTCCCGGAACCCGAAGCTGAGGGATTTGGGCTGGGCGCCCGGGAAAGGGTACTGTGAAAAGACCCGCGATGAATGGAACAACGGCGAGTTTGCCGATCACATCGGGGAATACGTGGACAGGATGCTGGAGGCGCATAACCTATGATGTACACCGAAAAGGATGTCAAGACCGCCTGCAACCGGCTCCTGTCGCAGACTTTCCCGGATATCCCGGTTTACGGGACCGACACGCTGGACGGATACAAAAGGCCGTCCTTTTTTACGGAGCTGGTATCACGCGGGCGCAGCCGGACGAGCCGGTACCTCGCGGAGTTCGGGTACCGTTACCGCATTACATATTTTGAGCGGACCCACGACGAGGCTCATTGCCTGGACGTATTCCGAAAAGTCAGCGAAGCGTTTGAGCCCGCCGTACGTCTCGGAAACAAGCGTCGCAACTGCCTGTTTGTGGAAGACATCGATTTCCAGTTTGTGGACGAACACGCGGATAAGCTGCAGATATCCGTCGACTTTTACCGGAGCATAGAGCTGGGCGGGTACGTCCCGGAAGGCGGGACCGCCGGGGCACTCGGTCTCCGTTCCTTCCTCAGGACCGCAACGGGCGAAGAGGTGGAGATCGGGAAACACACAGAAGAAACGGAGGAATGATTATGGGAGCACCAAACATTACAATCGCTTTTTACGAGCAGGCGAACGCCACGATCGCGAGGGGCGATAAAGGCATTATGGCCATGATCCTGCGGGAGGATCTTCCCGGGGAGGTCGGGAAGGAGATCGAGCTCGGAGGAAGGCCCGCCACGGATCTGATCGGGGACGGCGTGAGCATCCTCGCGGACGGTTCGGTGGTGGGGCCGATCAAGCACCTGAACGATTATACCCAGTTTTCCGAGTCCGAAAAGGAAGGCTGGTTCTTCCCCATCCGGCTGGATGAGAAGTACAGGGGGAAATCCAAGTGCCGGCGCGTGAGCGGGTCGCCCGGACAGCAGAGGAGCAACCCCGACGATACCGACTGGATCGTAAGGCTGACGGACGGGGCGGATACCGTCTATGAGTTCACGGCGGACGATGATCCGGAACCGTTCCTGACGCTCAATTTCCGGCAGGCGACACTGCTGGCGGACAATCAGGACGCCGCCGGGGCGGCGCCGGTCCCGAAGGCGAACCGCTATAAGATCCTTGACGCCACCGACATCCCGGAGACGCTGTCGGGGCCCAACAGGACGCAGATTCAAAAGGCCCTCCTCGGGTACCAGACGGCGCCGAAAAAGATCCTCGCGGCGGTGATCGCCGACGCGGAAGATTACGCGGACGCCCTTGCGGGCCTGTCCGCGGACGATTGGGATTATCTGGTATGCCCGTCCGTCGAAACGGACGGGAAGGAAGAGGAGATCGTATCCTGGATCAAGAACCAGCGGGACAACAACCACAAGATTTATAAGGCCGTCCTGCCCGAGCGGGAAGCGGATTACGAGGGGATCATCAACGTGGCAAACGGCTATACCGACGCGGATGGCAATGTCTTCACGCCGGAGCAGTGCTGCGCGCGCGTGGCCGGTATCCTTTGCGGGACCCCGTGGAGCATTTCCTGCACGTACGCCCCGTTAACGGATGCCGTGATGTGCGATATCCTGGAGCCCGACGAACTGGATGAGGCGGTGGACGCCGGGAAGCTGGTGTTCATGTGGGACGGCGAGAAAGCGAAAATCTGCCGCGGCGTGAACAGCTTCGTGACCGCCGTGCAGGGGAAAGGGGACAGCTTTAAGAAGATCAAGCTGGTCGAGACCATGGATCTGATCCAGTCCGACATCCGCAAGACGGCCCAGGATACCTATATCGGCAAATACGCCAATACCTATGACAACAAGTGCCTGCTTGTTACCGCCGTCAACGGGTATTTCGATACCCTGGTCCGCGATAACATCCTGGAATCCGGCGTGTGCGAGATCGATGTTGACGCGCACAGGACCTATATCAAGAGCAAGGGCGGCAAGTTCGTTGTCGACGGGGAGACCGTGGACCTGGAAGACGCCACGGAGCAGCAGATCAGGCGCGCCAATACCGGCAGCGAGGTGTTCCTCAGGGCGACCGTCAGCATGATCGACGCGATTGAGGATATCACGCTGAATATCTATTTATAGGTTATGAGGGAGGGATGAGCAATGACCGGAATGATTGATACGCAGGTGATCCTGGGTACGTACGGGAATATCTGGATCGACGGGGAAGAGATGAGCGAAACGACCGCCTTCAGGGCCGAGGTGAACATCAATTACGAGGATGTGAGCATGTGCCGGAACCTGATGGCCGGGAAGAAGATTACGGGGCTGGAGGGCGAAGGCGAGGTGACGATGCACCACGTGGATTCCGCGATCACGAAGAAGGTGGCCGAGGACATCCGGCGCGGGGTGGTGCCGGATATCACCATTGTGTCCGATATTTCCGACCCGAATTCGGCCGGAGCGGAGAAGATCGCCGTGAAGCACGTAAAATTCGAGAAGATTACCCTGGCGGACTGGGAACGCGGGAACCTGGGGGAACGGTCCTACGGTTTTACGTTTTCCGACTGGGAACTGATCGATCTGATCTGAACGGAAAGGACGGGTGGGTATGAACAGTCTGGAACTGTTGATGGGGATGGATTATGAGAAAATCGTCAATGTCCCCACCAGGAAAGTAAAGATCAAACGTTTGTCCGAAATCGCCGGCCGGGATTTTACCGTCACGCTGAAGGCGATCCCCGGCAGGCGCCTTACGGAGCTTACCGGGATGGCGGTAAAGGACAACGGCGCCGTGGATTACGGGAAGCTGTTTGACGCCAACGCCCGCATTGTCCTGGCCGGGCTTGTCGATCCCGACATGAAGAACCCGGAGCTGATGGAGCATTACCGCGCGGCATCGCCGGACATCCTGCTGAGTACCGTCTTCAGCGGCAGCGAGATCGCGCAGATGGCCGAGACGATCCGCGACCTGTCCGGGTACGGCGAGGACGTGATCGAAGAGATAAAAAACTGATCTACACGGAAGGGGACGTAAACGCGATGTACGTCCTCTTCCGTGAGTTCCACTGGGAGCCTTCCCGGTATTTCCTTATGCCGCCGTCGGAGAAGCTGGCAACACGGGCATTTTTGAGCCAGTGGAACGCGGAAACGGAAAAAGCGCGGAAGGAGACCGGGAAGAGAGTCAAAAGGGGGCGGCGTAAATAATGGCAAGCAGGGTCATTGACGCGGTACTGCGTCTGCGGGACGAATTTACGCAGCCGTTGGGAAAATCGATCAAACTCATGACGAGCGCCGGCAGGGAAGGCGAGCGCACCCGGAAGGCCATAGACAGGATGGGGAAGAGCATCACCGGCGTCGGCAAAGAAATGACAAAGAGCCTCACGGTACCGCTTGTCGGGGCGGCCACGGCGGCGGTGACAACCGCGGCGAATTTTGAGCAGGCGATGTCCCAGGTGGCGGCGTCCATGGGCACGACCGCGGACCGGATACCGGAGATCGCGGAGAAGGCCAAAGAACTCGGCGCGACCACGTCGTTTACGGCCGTGCAGGCGGCGGAAGGTTTCAACATCCTGGCGCAGGCCGGTCTCAGCGCGCGGGACCAGATCGCGGCGCTGCCGTCCATTCTGGATCTGGCGGCGGCCGGATCCCTGGATATGGCGTCCGCGGCGTCCTATGTGACCGGCGCGGTCATGGGGTTCGGCGATACGATGGAAAACTCCGTCAAGTACGCCGACATGATCGCCAAGGGCGCGACGCAGGCGAAAACGGACGTGAACATGCTGGGCACGGCGTTCTCGGACGCGAGCTCCATCGCGAAGACATACGGCCAGTCTGCGGACACGACCATGGTAACGCTTCTGAGACTGGCTCAGGCAAACGTTACGGGCGCAGAGGCCGCCACGTCTTACCAGCGCGTGCTCTCCAGGTTGTACGCGCCTACCGATAAGGCGTCCGACGCGCTGAAATCCCTGGGTGTGTCCGCTTATACGAGCGAGGGGAAGGCCCGCGATTTTACGGAAGTGATAAAGGACTTCCAGGGCGCGTTAAGCGGCATGAGCGAGGAGGAGGCGAACGCGTACCAGAAGACCATCCTGGGACAGCAGGGCATGGCGGCGTTCGCGAAGATCGCTGCCACTTCCACGGAGGACGTGCAGGGCTTTTACGCCGCGATGAGCGGTTCCGGCGGCGCCGCGTCCCAACAGGCCGCGACCATGCTGGACAATCTGAAGGGCCAGCTGACGCTGCTTTCGTCCGCGGTTGAGGGCGTGGCGATCGCTTTCGGCGATAAACTGCTGCCGTACGTAAAAAAGGCCGTGGAATGGGTGCAGGGCCTTGCCGACAAGGTGAACGGCCTGTCCGATGAACAAATGGACATGGTCGTGAAAGCGGGCGCCGTTGTCGCGGCGCTCGGCCCCGCCGTCATGCTGTTCGGGAAAATGGTCAGCGGCGTGGCGAAGGTATCCAAAGGGCTGTCCGTCCTGCGCGGCGCGTTTGCCGCCGTCGCGCGCTCCGGGGGCGTTTTGAAGGCGCTTCTGGCGGCGCTGTCGGCTCCCGCCGGGATCGCGGTCGCGGCGGTTGCCGCGATCGCGGGGATCCTGGCGGTGGTGATCACGCATTTCGATATGTTCAAGGAAGCGGCAAAGGACGTATGGGCGCAGGTTTCGCCGGCGCTTGAAAATCTGAAAAACGCGTTTGGGGCGTTGTGGGACGTATTGGGCCCCGTCGTGGGCAAGGCGTCCGATCTGATCGCCAACGTACTCGTGAAAGCGTTCCGGGCGGCCGGGCCGGTTATCGCGGGAATCGTCAACGGCATCGCGGCGGTTATCCGGAAGCTGGCGGAGATCCTGCCGAAGGTGATCGAGTCGGGGAAGGCGTTTGCCGAAAAGTTCGGCGCGGCGGTTTCCGGTGTTGCCGCGAAGCTGGCGCCGCATATCGAGGGCCTGATGGCGGCGTTCAACAATCTGAAAAACGCGGTTGTGCCGGTGATCGAGGCAATCATCCAAAAGCTGAGCGCCATCTGGACACAGGCGCAGCCGTATATTCAAATGGCGGCCGATCTGATCTCTATCGTGTTTGCCGGCGCGTTTGAAACGGCGAAATCGGTGGTGACGGGAGCGATCGGCACGATCATCGATGCCGTCGGCAATACGATTGACATGATTTCCGGGGTGATCAGGACCATTACCGCCATCATTCACGGCGACTGGTCCGCTGCGTGGGAAGCGGCGGGCGGTGTGGTCAAAAGCGCGATTGACCGCATTTCCGGGATCCTGTCCGG
>CAZPGD010000014.1:0-13778 GCA_964585865.1 uncultured Hungatella sp.
ATGAGGAAGAAGCGGGGGAGGGGCCCCGCGGATTCCGAATGGCGGGAAGGATTGCAAAACATTTGAGGAGACACGGCATGATCCGATATCTGAATTTGAAGGCTTACGGGAAAGTGAATCTGGGGCTGGACGTGACGGGCAGGAGAGAGGACGGATATCATGAAGTCCGCATGATCATGCAGACCGTGGGCATATACGACCGGATCGATCTGCTGTACCGGGACCGTCCGGGCGTCACCATCGAAACGAATCTCCGCTATATTCCCGAAAACGGGAACAATCTGGCCTGCCGGGCGGCGAATCTTCTGATGGAGGAATTTGGCATCCGCCAGGGCGTCCATATCCGTCTGCGGAAATACGTTCCGGTGGCGGCGGGCATGGGGGGCGGAAGCAGCGACGCGGCGGCCGTGCTGTTCGGGGTCAATAAGATGTTCGGCCTGGGACTTACGGCGGAGGAACTGCGGCAGAGGGCCTTACAAATCGGGGCCGACGTGCCGTTCTGCGTGCTGCGCGGGACGGCTCTTTGCGAGGGGATCGGCGAGATTCTGACCCCGCTGCCTCCGGCGCCGCGGTGCCATGTGCTGATCGCGAAACCGGCGGCCGGCGTTTCGACAAAAACCGTTTATGAGAATTTCGACGCGGACGCGGCGGATCCGTCCCGCCGCCCCGATATCGACGGGATCGCCGAGGCCATCCGGCGCCGGGATCTGGCGGGGATGGCGGCGAAGATGGGAAATGTGCTGGAAACCGTGACGGAGCCCCTCTGCCCCGAGATACGCGACATCCGGCAGATGCTTATGGAAGCGGGCGCGCTGAACGCGCGGATGAGCGGAAGCGGGCCCACGGTTTTCGGACTGTTTGACGATTCCGGGAAGGCGGAAGCGGCCTGCGATCGGATGCGCCGCGGCGCCGGTTCCCGGCTGGCCAGGCAGGTGTACCTGACGGGATTCTATAACCCGGGCGCGGAAGCGCTTACGGCAAAGAGAGAGGACGGGATCCGTGATGGAGTATAATCTGAACGTAAAAACGAATGAGTACCTTCCCCTCCGGGACGTGGTATTCAACACGCTCCGGCAGGCGATCCTGCGGGGCGAACTGGCGCCCGGCGAACGTCTCATGGAGATGCGGCTGGCGGAACGCCTGGGCGTGAGCCGCACCCCGATCCGCGAAGCGATCCGGAAGCTGGAACTGGAGGGCCTGGTGCTGATGGTTCCGCGCAAAGGGGCGGAGGTGGCCAGAATTTCCGAAAAAAGCCTGCGCGACGTGCTGGAAGTGCGGCGCTCCCTGGAGGAACTGGCCGCGGAACTCGCCTGCCAGCGGATGAGCGAGGACCAGATTCAGGAACTGACCGCCGCCCGGGACCGTTTCGCGGAGTCGGTGGCGGGCGGCGATATCATGGAGATGGCGGAAAACGACGAGAAGTTCCACGACGTGATTTATAACGGCACCGGGAACGCCCGTCTCGTCCAGATCCTCAATAATCTGCGCGAGCAGATGTACCGCTACCGCCTCGAATACATTAAGGAAGCGGATAAGCGGCAGATTCTCCTGATCGAGCACGAAAGGATCGTAAAGGCCATCCGCGCCCGCCATGTCGCGGAGGCGAAAGAGGCCATGCGGGAGCATATTGACAATCAGGAGATCACCGTATCGCGGGCGATCAGGGAGCGGACGTGAAGAAATTGCGGCGCCGGCATTGACAAGGTGACAAACTGTCATTTATAATGAATGAAATGTTGTCACCTTTTTAGGAGGAATCGATCATGCCAAGCCAGCGCTTTTTGCGCCTGCCCAAAGAAAAACAGGTGCAGATCTGGGAGGCGGCCGTACAGGAGTTTATCGCGCATCCCTACGATAAGGTCTCCATCAACAGGATTATCAGGCAGGCCGGCATTTCCAGAGGAAGTTTCTATACGTATTTTGAAGACAAGCGTGATCTGTTGTCCTTCATTCTGTGGGAGATCAGGCGGCGGTGGACGGAGTTTTGCACGGAAAGTCTGGATGAGACCGCCGGGGATTTCTTTGACATCATGGAAAGGCTGTTGGATCGCGCCATGAATTTCTGCAGAAATAACGTTATTTTCAGCCTGCACGGGAACCTGATCCTGTATCCGGGGCCGCTGTTCGACCATAAGTCCGGTCCGGCGGACTGCGGATGCGGGGTCGGCGCTCTTTTCCTGGAGCAGATTGACCGCTCGCGGTTCTCCGATCCGTCAGACGAGGGCGTGGCCCTGATTTTTAAGATGGCCGCCGTGCTTCTGTTCAGCACGCTTTCCGAGTTCTGCCTGCATCCCGAGAAGGAAGAACAGATCCGGAGCGATTTCCTGAGGGCGCTGGGCGTGCTGCAGAGAGGTACCGAGACCGGAAAAGTTGAGATAAACGGAGGGTTGTAATCATGAAAAAAGGAATGGTTGCCGTGGCTGCCGTCGCGGTCGCGGCCGTGGCGGCGGCAGTGTTTCTTGCACCGAGATATACCGGGGAGGAAAGCGCCGCGGAGACGGTGGCGCCGCCCGTGGTGCAGGTGACGGCCCCGCGGAAGGGCACAATCGAGATAACGCGCAGTCTTATCGGAAACGTGGAGCCGTCCGATCTGGTCTATGTGATTCCCATGGCGGCGGGCGAGATTACGGCCGTTCATGTGAACGTGGGGGATTACGTAACGGAAGGGCAGCTCCTGTGCGAGATCGATACGAAACAGGTGGAGGCCGCCAGGCTGCAGTTCGAGGCGGCGGGCGTCCAGCTGGACGACGCCAACGCGAACCTGGAGCGGATGCGGGTGCTCTATCAGGCCGGCGATATCGCCGCGCAGTCCTACGAGCAGGTGGAGAGCGCGGCCAAGGCGGCGCAGATCCAGTATGACAGCGCCAAACTGGCCTATGATTATCAGCTTGAATTCAGCCAGGTTACGGCCACGATTTCCGGGAAGATCGAGTCGAGCAGCATGGAAGTCCACAGCATGGCCAGCCAGACGACCCCGCTCTGCGTGATTTCCGGCGAAGGGAGCAAGTCGATCAGTTTCTCCGTCACGGAGGCCATGCTGGATCATGTGAAGCCGGGGGAACCGATTGTGGTGGAAAAGAGCGGCAGTCAGTATGACGGCACGGTCACCGAGGTCAGCACCATGGTTGACACCATGACCGGTCTGTTCGCCGCCAAGGCGACCCTGGAAAAGGCCGACGCCCTGATCAGCGGTTCCGCCGTCCGCCTGCGGGTGACTACCGATAAGGCGGAGGATGTGCTGATCATTCCGGTGGACGCGGTCTATTACCAAAACAGCCTGCCCTACGTCTTTACCTTTGATAACGGCGTCGTCCATGAGGTAAGCGTGGAAACCGGCATCAGCGACGACGAAAACATCGAGATTACGTCCGGCCTGACGGAGGCGGACCAGGTCATTACCACCTGGAGCCCGGAACTGTACGAGAACGCCCCGGCGGTGCTGGCGGCTCCGGCCAACTAGAGGAGGGGATCCCATGAATATTACAAAAACCGTCCTCAAACGGCCCGTCACCACCCTGATGGTGGTGCTGAGCCTGCTGGTGTTCGGCTTAAGTTCCGTATTTTCCTCAAAACTGGAACTGATTCCGGAGATCGACGTGCCGATGCTGGTCGTGCTGACCGTCTATCCGGGGGCCAGCCCGGAGGATATCGACGAACTGGTCAGCGGGCCCATCGAGGATGAGGTGGGGACACTGGTGGGCATGGATTCCTATCAGAGCGTTTCCAGCGAGAACGCTTCCATGGTCCTGATCCAGTATGAATACGGCACCGATATCGACGACGCCTACAACGATCTGAAGAAATCCCTGGATCTGGTGAAAACGGGTTTCCCGGACGACGTGCAGGAACCCGTCATTATCGAGATGGATATCAACGACGTCGCCAGCATCAGTCTGGCCGTCAACAATGATACGCAGGAGAACCTGTATAATTATGTGGACAGCAAAATCGTCCCGGAATTTGAGAAGCTGTCCTCGGTGGCCCGGGTGGACATCAGCGGCGGCCGCGGCGAGTACGTGCGGGTGGAACTGATTCCCGAGAAGCTGACCCAGTACCGTCTGAGCATGAATTCGGTGGCCACGGCCATCGGCAGCGCCGATTTCACGTTCCCCGTGGGGGATGCCGACGTGGGCAGTCAGACGCTGTCCGTGACGGCCGGCGTGACGTACGACACGGTGGAGAGCTTAAAAAATATTCCCATCACGGCGGGCAACGGCAATATCATTTATCTGGATGACGTGGCCAATATTTATCCGGCCCTGGAGGAACAGAACGGGATCGGCCGCTACAACGGCCGCGACACCATTTCCGTCAATATCCAGAAGCAGCAGAGCAGCAGCGAAGTGGAGGTCTCCCAGGCGGTTATGCGGGTGGTCGAGCGGCTGCGCGCGGAGGACGAGAATCTGGAACTGATCGTGGTCAACGACAACAGTGAGATAATCCGCAGCGCTCTCTCTTCCGTGATGCAGACGATGGTGATGGCCATCGTGGTCTCGATGATCATTATTCTGCTGTTCTTCGGCGATCTGAAAGCGTCGCTGATCGTCGGGACTTCGATCCCGATCTCCATTCTGGTAGCGCTGATCGCCGTGAACCTGATGGGATTTTCGCTGAACGTGATCACCCTGAGCAGCCTGGTGCTTGGCGTCGGCATGATGGTGGATAATTCCATCGTGGTGCTGGAAAGCTGTTTCCGCTCCACGAGGGGCGAGGGCATCCGGGAATATACGCGCGCGGCGCTGGAAGGAAGCAATATCGTGCTTCAGTCCATTATCGGCTCCACAGTCACTACCTGCGTGGTGTTTCTGCCGCTGGCGTTTCTGAACGGTCTGGCCGGCCAGCTGTTCAAGCCGCTGGGCTTTACGATCGTGTTCTGCATGATTGCCTCGCTGGTTTCCGCCATGACCATCGTGCCGCTGTGCTATGTGATGTACAGGCCGAAAGAGAAGGAGAAAGCGCCGCTTTCGGGAGCGATTGCCGCCATGCAGAGCGGGTACCGCCGGATCATGCGCGTGCTTCTGCCAAGGAGGTGGGCCGTGATTTTCACTTCCGTGTGTTTGCTGGCGTTTGCCGTTTTCCTGGCCACCCGTCTCCGGATGGAACTGATTCCGTCGATGGATCAGGGCACGGTCAGCATCAATGTGGAACTGCGGCCGGGGCTGCGGGTGGAAGCGGTCGATGAGATCCTGACAAAGGTGGAAAGCATCGTGACGTCCGACGAGAATGTGGAATCGTATCTGCTGTCCTACGGCTCCAGCGGACTGGGGATCAGCGGCAACTCGGAAGCCTCGCTCACGGCCTATCTGAAGGATGACCGCAAACTGGATACGGATGAGGTGATCCGCAAATGGCGCCCGCTGATGGCGCAGATCCCGGACTGCAACATCACGCTGGAAGCGTACAGTATGCTGAGTTCCATGCTGACGGCGCCGACGAATTTTGAAGTGATCCTGGAAAGCACGGATTATGATTCGCTAAAGAGCAGGAGCGACCGGATGGTGGAGGATCTGACCGCCCGCCCGGAGGTCGCGAAAGTCCATTCCACTTTGGAGAACGCGGCCCCGCTGCTGAAGATCAATCTGGATCCCGTCCAGTCGGCCGCGGAAGGGCTGTCGCCGGTGCAGGTGGCCGGCATGGTGAATATGATGCTGTCCGGCACGGAGGCCACGACCCTGGAAGTAAACGGACAGGAAGTCAGCGTCATGGTGGAATATCCGGAGGGCGATTACGACACCCTTGATCAGGTCAGGAGCATCGTAATCCCCACGGCAACGGGCGCGTCGGTGGCGCTTGAGGATATCGCGGAAGTGACGTATGAGGACAGCCCCATGAGCATTACCCGTTCGAATAAGCAGTACCGGGTGACGATTACCGGGGATTATACGGAATATGTGGACACCGCGGACGAACGGGCGACTGCCCGGACCGCGCAGCAGCTGCTGAATGAGGTGATCCGGCCCCGCATGTCGTCGGATATCTCGATCGTTACCAATTCCGTGACGGAGCAGATGTATGAGGAACTGGGGGCCCTGCTGCAGGCTGTCCTGATCGCCGCTTTCCTGGTATTTGTGGTGATGGCGGCGCAGTTCGAGTCGCCGAAGTTCTCCCTGATGGTCATGACGACGATCCCCTTCGCCTTAATCGGTTCGTTCCCGCTTCTGTATGTCACCGACGTGTCCATCAGTATGCCGTCCATGCTGGGCTTCATGATGCTGGTCGGGACGGCCGTAAACAACGGGATCCTCTATGTGGATACCGTCAATCAGTACCGGGACGGCAAAGGAATGGACATGGAGACGGCCCTGATTGAGGCCGGTACCACCCGGCTCCGCCCGATCCTGATGACAACCCTGACGACCGTTGTGGCCATGATCCCCATGTGCCTGGCCTACGGTGAGGCGGGAGAGATCATGCAGGGGCTGGCGCTGGTAGACGTGGGCGGTCTGATCGCTTCCACGGTGCTGGCGCTGCTGATGCTGCCCGCGTACTATTCGGTCATGAGCGGGTTCAAAGAGTTTAAAAAGCCGGAGGTTGAATGAGGAGGCGGATGGAAATGAAAGGGAAAAAAGGACAGTACCGCGGACTGTGCCTGCTCGCGGCGGCCGGCATGGCGGTCCTTGGCTGCCGGCCGGCCGCGGCCGCCAGTCCGGAGTTTGCCCGTTCGGAGGAGGAATGGGCCAGACTGCGTGACAACGTGCTGGAATATGAAGAGATCGGGGATCTGATCGAGGAGTATAACGCGACGGTTCTCAACAACTATGAGACTTACCGGAAGGACGATTCGGGCAAATCAGTGGAGGATTACGTGGACCGGGAACAGGAGAAGCTGGACGCGCTCTATGACGCCGCGGCCATGGCGAATTCGGATCTGGAAGCGATTGCTCAGGATTACAGCATCCGGATGCAGGAGGTCATGCTGCAGACGACCATGGACAGCGCCGAGGACAGCACGACGAAGTGGTGGCAGTATGAAAAGGTCAAAAAAACGCTGACGGCGGAAGCGCAGAGCATGATGAACTCGTATTATCAGCTGCAGTACCAGCTGGAAGCCGCCCAAAAAAGCAGGCAGCTTCTGGAAGCGCAGCTGGGAGCCGTGCAGCGCCAGCAGAGCGCGAAGGTGGGCGGCGCGACTTACGCGGACGTATTGACCGCGCAGCAGCAGCTTCAGAATACGGACGCCCAGATCCTCAGTCTGCAGAGTCAGGCGGAGAGCACCCGGCAGAAGTTGATCGTGATGCTCGGCTGGTCGCAGGAGAGCACGCCGGAGATCCGGCCGATGCCGGCCGTGGATCTGAACCGGATCGCCGCCATGAACCCGCAGGCGGATCTGGAGACGGCCTGCGCCAATGATTATACTTTAATGACGGATCTGCGGAAATCGGGGAATTCCATGACGGACAGCGCCAGACAGGTCCATGAGGCGGACGCGGATAACGACCGGCAGCAGATCGCCATCGCCCTGGAGACGGCCTATCAGTCGGTGCTTCAGGCCCGGAGCGGGTACGAGGAGGCGCTGGTCCAGCAGGATGTCGCGTCCCGGAATTACCAGACCGCGCAGGTGCGGCAGCAGGTGGGGCTGGGCACGGCGCTGGAAACGCTGCAGGCGGAATCCTCTTTCGTCTCCGCGCAGACGGACGTTCAAATCAAGGCGCTCGCGCTGTTCCAGGAGATGGAAACGTATGACTGGATACTTAAAGGGGTACGTTCATGAAAAAACGATCGGGAATATCCGGGCAGGGGGCCGGAAAGCGTTCCGGCCGGCCGGCGGTCTGCCTTTTGGCGGCGCTTCTGGCGGTGTCGCAGTCCCCGGCCTTTTCGGCATATGGGGAGACGGCCCGTCCGGAGGAAATCGAGGAAGCCGTATGGGAGAAACTGCAGGACAACGTGATGGAATATGACGAAATCCCGAATCTGGTCGAGTATTATAACCCGACGTATCAGAACCTGCTGACGCAGACCGGCGAGGTCTCGGCCATCTGCGAGGAGGCGGCGCAGCGGCTGCGAAAGGAGTCCGTGGAGTTTACGGACGGGGCGGAAAGCCTGGAAAACGACAAAACTCCGATGGGCCAGACCATGTATGCCGGCTATAAGATGATGGAAAAAGCCTATAAGGACACCGCGAAGGAATTTGAAAAGCAGGGTAGGTCGGCGGACCGTTCGACCAAAACCATGCGCCTTCAGATTCTGAAACAGCTGACCAGCGGGGTGCAGCAGATGTTCATTCTCTACAATCAGACGGCCGCTTCCGCGCAGCTGTGCGATACGGCGGCGGAACTGGCCGGTGCGGCGCTTGCGGCCGCGCAGACGCAGCAGAGCGTGGGAATGGCGACGGACGCGGACGTTCAGTCCGCGCAGCAGGCGCTTATGTCGGCGCAGAACCAGCAGCAGATCGTCCGGGACGGGATGACGACCCTGCGGCAGAATCTCTGCCTGATGACCGGCTGGTCCTATGACGCGGAGCCGGAGATCGGGCCCGTGCCCGCGCCGGACACGGCCAGGATCGACGCGATGGATCCGCAGACGGACATTACGCGTGCCATTGCCAATAACTACGATATTATTTCCCTGCGGGATTCCATGAAAGGCGCGGCCTACAGCAGAAGGCGGGAACGTGCCCTGGGGGATGCGCAGGCGGAGCTGAAGACGCAGCTGGAAACGCTGTATCAGACGGTTCTTGCGGACCGGACCGCCTGGGAGGCCGCGGAGACGTCGCTGCGGGCCGCGGAACTGGACATGGCCGCCGCGGACCGCCAGTACCGGGTCGGCATGACGGGAACGCTTCAGTACCTGCAGCAGAAGATCGCGTATCTGCAGCAGGAAACGGCGGCGGCGAACGCGTCCCTGGCGCTGACCCAGTCGATCCTGAATTATGAATGGGCGGTGGAGGGCCTGGCCTCTCTGGAATAAACCCGCGGCGCTGCGAACTTTGAGACGGGAGGTTGTGCGCAAATGAAAGAAACGGTGGCGGTGCTTTTCGGCGGCCAGTCCTCGGAGCATGAGGTTTCCTGCATGTCGGCGGTCAACGTGATCCGCCAGATCGATAAGGAGCGGTACCGGCTGCTTCTGATCGGAATTACGGAGGAGGGGCGCTGGCTCCTGACCGGGTCGGTCGGGGAGATCCGCTCCGGAACCTGGCGGGAAGGGAGGATCGGCGCGGTGATCAGTCCCGACGCCACGAAGCGCTGCGTCGTGGTCAGCGCGCCGGCCGCGGAGGCGGCGAAACTGGAGGCGCTTACGGGCGGAGCGGGGACGTCGGAGGCTCCGGTGGCTGCGAATGGCGCGGGCGAGGCGGAACTGGGTGTGCTTACGGGCGGAGCGGGGACGTCGGAGGCTCCGGTGGCTGCGAATGGCGCGGGCGAGGCGGAACCGGGAACGCTTACGGGCGGAGCGGGAACTGCGAAAGCCGCTGCGCCGGCGGACACCGCGGTTATCGTCCGGGAGATTCCGGTTGACGTGGTTTTTCCGGTGCTTCACGGTCTTTACGGCGAGGACGGAACGGTGCAGGGGCTTCTGGAACTGGCCCGTATCCCTTATGTCGGCTGCGGCGTCCTTTCCAGCGCCGTCTCGATGGATAAATTATATACCAAGATTCTGGCGGAAAGCCTCGGCATCCGCCAGGCCCGCTACGTTTCGCTTACGCGGGAAGAACTGAAGGATATGGAGAAGGCCGCGGACAAAATAGAGGCGGAACTCTCCTATCCGGTATTTGTCAAACCGGCCAACGCCGGCTCCTCCCGGGGCGTCAGCAAGGCGAAGAACCGGCAGGCGCTGCGCGAAGCGCTTACGGAGGCCGCGCGCCACGACCGCAAAATTCTGGCGGAGGAGGCCGTCGCGGGGCGGGAGATCGAGTGCGCCGTATTCGGCGGCGGATCGCGTCCCGTGGAAGTTTCCGGTGTGGGCGAGATTCTGCCGGCGGCGGAATTTTACGATTTTGACGCCAAGTACTGCAGCGAGGAATCGCGTACCGTGATCGATCCGGTGCTGCCCGGCGGCGCGGCGGAGACGGTGCGCGCCACCGCGGCGCGGATCTTTCAGGCCGTAGACGGCCGCGGGCTGGCCCGCGTGGACTTTTTCGTCCGCGAAGACGGAGAGGTGGTCTTTAATGAGATCAATACCATGCCGGGGTTTACGGCCATCAGCATGTATCCCATGCTCTGGGAGGCCCGGGGCGTTACGAAGGCGCAGCTGGTGGAGAACCTGATCGCGCACGCGAAGGAGAGGTACGATGGATAGAAACGCGCCCGTCGGAGTCTTTGATTCCGGGGTCGGCGGCCTGACGGTGGCGAAAGAGATTCTTCTTCAGATGCCGGATGAGCAGATCGTCTATTTCGGCGACACGGCCCGGCTGCCCTACGGCAGCAAATCCCGGGAGACGGTGATCCGCTATTCGCGGCAGATTATCCGTTTCCTTCTGACCATGCGGGTCAAGGCGATCGTGATCGCCTGCAATACGGCCAGCGCCTATGCCCTCGATACGCTGGAGCGGGAGTTCGACCTGCCCGTTATCGGCGTGATCCGGGCCGGGGCCCTGGCGGCCGTCCGCGCCACGCGCAACGGCAGGATCGGCGTGATCGGCACGGAAGGCACGATCAGCAGCGGGATCTATACGGAAGTAATGAACGGGCTGCGGCCGGGGATCCAGGTGACGGGGAAAGCCTGCCCGCTGTTCGTTCCGCTGGTGGAGGAAGGGCTTCTGCACGACTCCGTCACCGATGAGATCGCGTCCCGCTATCTCAGCGAACTGAAGGGAAAGTTCATTGATACGCTCGTCCTGGGCTGTACGCATTATCCGCTGCTCCGCTCCACGCTGGAACGGCTGATGGGCAGCGAGGTGACGCTGGTGAACCCGGCCCATGAGACGGCGCTGGAACTGAAACGGCTCCTCCGGGAACAGGGGCTGGCCTGCGATCCGGGGATCCACGACGGCGACCCGGACAAGTACCGGTTCTATGTCAGCGATCTGGCCGATAAATTTACGGCCTTCGCCACATCGATCCTGCCGGATCAGATCCGGGAAACGAAACGGATTGCCATTGAGGAATATTAGACGCGCCGGCCCGTACGACGGATGCGCAAAGAGGGCACGCCGTCCGGGCCGTGACGACGGATTGCGCAAAGAGGGCACGCCGTCCGGATCGTGACGGCCGGACACGTGACCGGCAGACAGAGGAAAAAGCATGACGCGGGATGTTTTGATCTCCATAAGCGGTTCCCGGATATCGGAGAACGGGCCGGAACAGGTGGAGATGATCACGACCGGAGATTATTTCGGGAAAAACGGGAAACATTATGTGATCTATGAGGAAATTCCGGAGGACGGCTCCGGCAGGATCCGCAATACGATCCGCATCCGGCCGGACAGTCTGGACATTATCAAGAACGGGGCCGTCAGCACGCATATGGTATTTGAAAAGGATAAAAAGAACCTGGCCTGCTATCTGACGCCTTTCGGGCAGATGATGGTGGGGATCCGCACCGTCGATATCCGTCTGCAGGAGACGGAGGATCTTCTGAAAGCGGATGTGGAATACGCGCTGGATATCAATTATGAGCATGTCTCGGACTGCAGCATCACGGTTGCCGTCCGTCCGCGCGAACTTCCGGCATAGAAAAAGATAACAAAAAACCGCCGGCCGGCAAATTCCGGGAAGGCGGTTCTTTTTCGTTCTTCTACTTTTTCTTTTTGTCGTTTTTATCGTCGCCGTCCGCTTTCTTTTTATCGGATTTTTTCAGTCCGATCCGCTCGAGGAACTTCTTCTTCTTCGGAAGCGCCGGCACGGGGCCGCCCCGCACGCTTTTTACCTCCGTGATGTAGAGACCGCTGATGATGACCCGGGCCTCGGTCTTTACCGGAAGGATCTGGAAAACCTTGTCGTCGGCGATGAGCGTCATGACGCGGGGCCCGACTTTCGCTTTCACGATGGGGACTTTCACCCGCTGCATGTACTTCGGGGTCTGTTCGTACACGACCTTCGGGAGACCGGCCTCTTTCAGCTTCATTTTCTTTTTATCAATGACAAGGATCGACGCGGGCTGGGCCGCCGCTTCCAGAAGCGTCTGCTGCTCTACCTGGCGCTTCTCCAGCTTCCTTCCCACGAAATACAGTACGGCCAGCACGGCCACCACGATCAGGAGAATCGTAAAAACAACGCTTAATACTGTGCTTGCGTCCACGGGGAATTACCTCCAAAACTTGTAATGGGAATACTCAATCGCACACAAGCAGAGTATAGCACCGCGGGGAGAGAAAAGCAAGGAAAAAACAAAAAAAATCCTTGACACGTTGACAGTGCCGTGATACTATGAGAAATGCACTATTGTGGATAGTTATACGTGTAATGGTTTATTGTGCCCAAAAACAGCAGAAGAAAATAGAAAAGCAGGGGTGAAATGTCAATGGAGAAAAGCAGAATGCGTCCCGTGCGAACGGGAAAAAGCGAAAGGATGAGCTTCTCGAGACAGAAGGAAGTTCTTGAGATGCCGAACCTGATCGAAATCCAGAAGACCTCGTACCAGTGGTTCCTTGACGAGGGACTGAAGGAAGTTTTCGAAGACATCTCTCCGATCGCCGACTACGCCGGCCACCTGAGCCTGGAGTTTGTTGATTTTACGTTGTGCAGGGACGATATCAAGTACACCATCGAGGAGTGCAAGGAGCGCGACGCCACCTATGCCGCCCCGCTGAAGGTGCGTGTCCGTCTGCGCAATAAGGATAAGGATGAAATCAACGAACACGAGATTTTCATGGGCGACCTTCCGCTTATGACGGACACCGGCTCCTTCGTGATCAACGGGGCGGAGCGTGTCATTGTCAGCCAGCTGGTGCGTTCTCCGGGCGTATATTACGAACTGACCCATGACAAGGCCGGAAAAGAACTGTATTCCTGCACGGTGATCCCCAACCGCGGCGCGTGGCTGGAGTATGAAACCGATTCCAACGACATTTTCTATGTCCGCGTGGACCGCACGCGGAAAGTGCCCGTGACCGTCCTGGTCCGCGCCCTGGGCTACGGCACCAACGCCGAGATCCTGGAACTGTTCGGCGAGGAGCCCAAGATCCTGGCCAGCTTCGGCAAGGATCTCTCCGACAATTATCAGGACGGCCTGCTGGAATTATACAAGAAGATCCGTCCGGGCGAGCCGCTGTCCGTGGACAGCGCCGAGAGCCTCCTCCACAGCATGTTCTTCGATCCCAGAAGGTATGATCTGGCCAGAGTCGGACGCTACAAGTTCAATAAGAAGCTTTCGTTCGGCAACCGTCTGAACGGACATGCGCTGGCGGAGGACGTGATCGATCCTTCCACGGGGGAGATCCTGGCGACCGCCGGTACGGTCATGACGAAGGAGTCGGCCGCGGAGATCCAGAACGCGGCGGTGGAGTACGTATGGCTCCGGGGAGAGAGCCGGAACGTCAAGATTCTTTCCAATATGATGGTGGATCTGAGGCATTACGTGGATTTTGATCCCCGCGAGGCGGGCGTTACGGAACTCGTGTATTACCCGGTGCTGAAGGAGATCCTGGCGGAGTGCGGGGAGGATCCGGACGAGTTAAAACGCGTGATCCGCCGCCGCGTGCGGGAACTGGTTCCCAAGCACATTACGAAGGAGGATATTCTGGCGTCGATCAATTATGCCATGCACTTAGAGCAGAAGATCGGCAATATCGACAATATCGACCATCTGGGCAACCGCCGCATCCGCGCGGTGGGCGAACTGCTGCAGAACCAGTACCGGATCGGACTGGCCCGCATGGAGCGCGTGGTGCGCGAACGCATGAC
>CAZPGD010000015.1:0-5359 GCA_964585865.1 uncultured Hungatella sp.
TTCAGCCGCCGGGAAAAGCGTGTCGTCTGGGAAACGGGCGGCGCGGACATGCTGACGGGGGAAGCGGTTGAAAATGGCGCGGAAACGGCGCTGCCGCCGTATGATTTTCTGTGGGTGATGAAAAGTCAAAAGCCGGAATCCGCGGCGTGTTCACACGCCGGCGAGTGAAAGACTTTATGATTCGCCACAGCATGAGGAAGAAGTGGGGCAGGGCCCGTGGGATCCCGCCGCGGGGCGAAAGGGAAGCGGACGCCGGGCTCTGTTAGCGCGAAGAAATCCCGCCGCGGGGCGAAAGGGAAGCGGACGCCGGGCCCCGTTAGCGCGAAGAAATCCCGGCGTGGGCGAAAGGGACCCGTACGGCGGAACTCTGTTAGCGCGAGGAAATCCCGGCGCGCAGGGCGGAGCGGATGGCGCCGCTCAGCACGGCGGCCGCGGCGATCTTGGCGGCGTCGCCCGGCAGGTAGGGAAGGACGCCCACGCCGAGCGCGGTGAGGAATGTCATGTGGAGCCGGTAAGACAGCCACAGGGTCCCGAAGAGGTAGCAGAAACAGGTGCCGATCATCATGCCGGCGACGGCGGCTCCCCGGCGGCCGCGGGAACGGTCCGTGAAGAAGCCCGCGGTGAGCGCGATAAACAGGTACCCGAACAGGTACCCGCCGGTGGGGCCCATGATTTTGCCGGGTCCTCCCGAGAAGCCCGTGAATACGGGCAGGCCCGCCAGACCCAGCAGAAGATAGACGGCGACGCTGAGCGTTCCGTGTTTCATTCCCAGGACGCAGGCCGACAGATAGACGCCGAGCGTGCCCAGGGAGACGGGGACGGGCGAAAACGGAAGAGGAAACGCGACCGGTCCCAGTACGCAGATAATCGCCGTCATCAGGGCGGCGGCGGTCAGTTCCCGCGTTGTCAGAAAAGGTTCGGGTGCCGCGTCGTTTGGGATGCGCATGGTAAAATCCTTTCCGGAACAAGTGATTCGGAACCCGGGCGGGACCGCTGTAAACGCGGAAGCTGCCGTGCCTGTGGTCCGCGTCCGGGTTCCGTGGTTTTATGGCGGGGCGTCCCCGCCTGTTTTGATTGTAGAGGAAGAATGCGATATTGTCAACCTGAAAATGAAATTTGGTTAACAATGCGCCGTCTGAACTGTTACGTTTCTACCGGGCGGGCCGCGGCGCGGGCCGCCGCGCTCAGCAAAAAAGAAATTGACAAAAGCGCGGAAATACCGTAGAATCAACCTTATCGGAAAACAGGATTTGCAAAACAGATTTCTGGCGTCGAAGAGGAACAGTAAGCGGATACGCACATTCAGAGAGGGAGCCGCACGGTGCGAGGCTTTCGCGCCCCTGTCCGCCGAACCCGCCTCGGAGCCCCGCGAAAGCGCGGCGTAACCCCGGCGTTAACGGGAGGAAAAGAGGATCGGCGCGGGCGCCGGTCAATCAGGGTGGTACCGCCGGAACAGTCAGCATCCGGTCCCTCGTCGCCGCGGCAGGGGGCCGGGTGTTTTTATGTCCCGCCGGCCGGAGCGCGGATCGGGGCCGCCGGCGAAGCGCCCGCAGCAGCATCGGATAAAGGAGAACGATTATGGCAAACGATAAGAAACTGGTGGAAGCGATCACGTCCATGGACGTGGATTTCGCCCAGTGGTACACGGATGTGGTAAAAAAAGCGGAACTGTGCGATTATGCCAGCGTAAAGGGCTGTATGGTGATCAAGCCGGCAGGCTACGCCCTGTGGGAGAATATTCAGAAAGAACTGGACGCGCGCTTTAAGGCGACCGGCGTCGAGAACGTCTACATGCCCATGTTTATCCCGGAAAGTCTTCTGCAGAAGGAAAAGGATCATGTGGAAGGGTTCGCCCCCGAGGTGGCGTGGGTGACGCACGGCGGTCTCGAGCCCCTGCAGGAGCGGATGTGCGTCCGCCCGACGTCTGAGACGCTGTTCTGCGATTTTTACGCGGGAGAGATCCATTCCTACCGCGATCTGCCGAAACTCTACAATCAGTGGTGCTCCGTCGTGCGCTGGGAAAAGACCACGCGGCCGTTCCTGCGCTCCCGCGAGTTTCTGTGGCAGGAGGGGCATACGGCCCATGCCACCGCGGAGGAGGCGCAGGAGAGAACGGAACTGATGCTGAACGTGTACGCGGATTTCTGCGAGGAGGTCCTGGCGATCCCGGTGATCCGCGGGCGCAAGACGGATAAGGAGAAATTCGCGGGCGCGGAGGCCACTTATACGATTGAGGCGCTGATGCACGACGGCAAGGCCCTGCAGTCCGGCACGAGCCATAATTTCGGCGACGGGTTCGCGAAAGCGTTTCAAATCCAGTACGCGGACAGGGACAATACCTTAAAATATGTCCACCAGACTTCCTGGGGGCTGAGCACCCGCATTATCGGCGCCATTATCATGGTCCACGGCGACGACAGCGGTCTGGTGCTGCCGCCCAGGATCGCGCCCACGCAGGTGATCGTGATCCCCGTTCAGCAGAAGAAGGAGGGCGTGACGGAAAAGGCATTTGAACTGAAGGACAGGCTTGCCGGTGCCGGTTTCCGCGTAAAGGTTGACGATTCGGACAAGAGCCCGGGCTGGAAATTCAGCGACTGCGAGATGCGGGGCATTCCGCTGCGTGTGGAGATCGGGCCGAAAGATATTGCCGCCGGCCAGGCGGTGCTGGTGCGCCGCGACACGCATGAGAAGATCGCCGTTTCCCTCGGTGAATTGGAGGCAAAAGTCCGCGAGACGCTGGACACGATTCAGAAGGACATGTTCGAGCGGGCGAAGGCCCACCGCGATTCCCATACTTACGAGGCGACGGAGTACGAGGAATTCGTAAAGACAATCAACGAGAAGCCCGGGTTCGTAAAGGCCATGTGGTGCGGCTGCCGGGAGTGCGAAGATAAGATTAAGGAAGAAACGGGGGCCACTTCCAGATGTATGCCCTTTAAGCAGGAAACGCTGTCGGATAAATGCGTCTGCTGCGGCAAACCGGCCGTAAAAATGGTTTACTGGGGAAAAGCGTATTAAAAAGAGCGGATCCGCGAAGCGGCCAGCGAGGACGGTGAGATTATGGAACTGCGGATCCCGGTTCCCCGCCATGCGGAGGAGATCGTGGAGAAGCTTCAGGAGCACGGCTTTGAAGCGTATGTGGTCGGGGGCTGCGTAAGGGATTCCATACTGGGCAGGAGGCCGGAGGACTGGGACATCACCACTTCCGCCCGCCCCCGGCAGGTAAAGGAACTGTTCGGCAGGACCGTTGACACGGGGATCCGGCACGGCACGGTGACGGTTTTGCGCGGCGGCCGCGGATACGAGGTGACAACTTACCGGATCGACGGGGAATACGAGGACGGCCGGCACCCGAAATCGGTGGAATTTACTTCCAGTCTGGCGGAGGATTTGAAACGGCGGGATTTTACCATCAATGCCATGGCCTACAACAGGCGGGACGGGCTGGTGGATCTGTTCGGCGGGGCGGAGGATCTGAAAGCCGGGCGGATCCGGTGCGTGGGACGGGCGGAGGACCGGTTTCATGAGGACGCGCTGCGCATCCTGCGCGCGTTGCGTTTCGCGGCCCAGCTTGGTTTTGAGATCGACGGGGAGACGGAAAACGCCATCGGGAAATTCGCTCCGCATCTGGCTCTCGTGAGCAGGGAGCGGATCCAGGCGGAAATGACGAAATTGCTCATGTCGGAGAATCCGCAGAAGGTGCGGCAGGTGTTCGCCTGCGGAGCGGGGAGTTACGTGTCGGAGACTTTCGGGACGCTCCGGCAGGAGAGGATTGCTCTCGACGGGAGCTTCCCGGCGGGGAAAGCGGCGCGCTGGGCGGCCTGCCTCCGACAGACCGCGCCGGAGCGGGCCGGGAAAATCCTGCGGGAACTGAAGATGGACAATGATACGATCCGCGAGACGGAAACGCTGGCGGAGTGGTGGAACCGGCCCGCGGGCGATACGCCGGCGAAACTGCGCGTGACGATGAGCCGGGTGCCGGAGCGCGTGTACGAGGAACTTCTGGAATTAAAAAAGGCGGTTCTGAGATATTACGCGGAAGGGGAAATCCCCGTTTATGACCGGATACCGGAGAGCGGGGAGGATCTGGAGCGGATCGGCGCCATGACGGCGGAAATACGCGCCCGCGGCGACTGTATTTCCTTAAAAACCCTGGCCGTGACCGGGAATGACCTGATCCGCGCGGGCATGGAGCCCGGGAAGGAACTGGGGGAAACTCTGGAGCGGCTGTTCGCGCTCGTGCTGGAGCGGCCGGAGAAAAATACGCGGGAGGAACTGCTGCGGGCGGTTGGGGAGTTGTCGCGCGGTGGGGATAATGCCGGGTGACGGCCAATGAGACGTCGCGCGGGCGGTGGGGATAGTGCCGGGTGGCGGCCAATGAGACGTCGCGCGGGCGGCGGAGATGGTGCCGGGTGATGGCCAATGAGACGGCGTGCGCGGCGGTTCGCAAAACACTGAAAATTTAACAAAAACAATTCGGAAAGTCTTCTCTTTTTTATTGGATTGATTTATAATTTTGGCAGGTAAACGATGCGGAAAGGCGGCGTTCGCGGCCGCGCGGAAGAAGGGCCGCAGACGGCAGTCATAAAAAGGAGGGAATTCACCATGAGGGATTATAAGAAGATTTATGAGGAATGGCTGAGCAATCCGTACTTTGATGAGGGCACCAGGGCCGAGCTCCGCGCAATCGCGGATAATGAGGATGAGATACGGGAGCGTTTCTACACGGATCTGGAATTCGGGACCGCCGGCCTGCGCGGCGTTATCGGGGCCGGCACCAACCGTATGAATATCTATGTGGTCCGCCGCGCGACTCAGGGGCTTGCCAATTACATTATCAGGCAGGGCGGCGCCGCCAGGGGGGTGGCAATCGCCTATGATTCCCGCCGCATGTCCCCGGAATTTGCCGATGAGGCCGCCAGGACGCTGGCTGCCAACGGCATCGTGGCCTACAAATTCGAATCGCTGCGCCCGACGCCGGAACTGTCGTTCGCGGTCCGCGAGCTGGGCTGCATTGCCGGAATCAATGTGACCGCCAGTCACAATCCGCCGGAATACAACGGCTATAAGGTGTACTGGGAGGACGGCGCGCAGTTTACCCCGCCCCACGACAAGGGCGTGACGGAGGAAGTGCTGGCCATCGAGGATCTGTCCAGGGTAAAGACCATGACCGCGTCCGACGCTAAGGCGGCGGGACTTTATAAAGTGATCGGCGCCGAAATCGACGACAAATACATTGCGCACGTAAAAGCCCAGGTTGTGAACCAGGACGCCATTGATCAGATGCAGGACAGCATCCGGATCGTTTATACGCCGCTTCACGGAACCGGCAATATCCCGGTCCGCCGCGTATTGAAAG
>CAZPGD010000015.1:5369-13459 GCA_964585865.1 uncultured Hungatella sp.
CGCCGAGGCATTTGCCCTGGGACTGGAAATCGCGAAGAAAACGGACGCGGATCTGGTACTGGCGACCGACCCGGACGCGGACCGTCTGGGCGTGTACGTGAAAGACACGAAATCCGGCGAATATATTTCCCTGACCGGCAATATGTCCGGTTCCCTGCTGTGCGAGTACGTTCTGAGCCAGAGGGCCGCCGCGGGCAGGATCCCGGCGGACGGCGAGGTGGTGAAGTCCATTGTGACGACCAATCTGGTGGACGCGGTGGCCGCCCGCTACGGCTGCGGACTGGTGGAGTGCCTGACCGGCTTTAAGTGGATCGGCAAGCAGATTTTAAAGGAAGAAACGACCGGCGCGGGGCATTATATGTTCGGCATGGAGGAGAGTTACGGGTGCCTGATCGGCACTTACGCCCGGGACAAGGACGCGGTCTCGGCCAGCGCGGCTCTCTGCGAAGCCGCCGCCTACTATAAGACGAAAAATATGACTCTCTGGGACGCCATGGTTGCCATGTATGAGAAATACGGCTACTACAAGGACGCGGTCAGGTCCATCAGCCTGACCGGGATCGAGGGTCTGGAAAAGATTCAGTCCATTATGGAGGCATTGAGAAATCACACCCCGTCCGAGGTGGGCGGCTACACGGTGCTGTCCGCCCGCGATTACAAGCTGGATACCGTGAAGGATATGGCGACCGGCGAAGTGAAGCCGACCGGACTTCCCGCATCCAACGTGCTCTATTATGATATGAATGACAATGCCTGGCTGTGCGTCCGGCCTTCCGGCACCGAGCCGAAGATCAAGCTGTATTACGGCGTCAAGGGCAGTTCCCTGGAGGATGCCGACGCAAAATCCGCGGCGCTGGGCGAAGCCGTGATGGCTCTGGTGGATAAAATGATGTAAAACGCCTCCGTTCGCGAAAATGAATGGAAGCTGCTTTTGGCTGAACAGCCGTGTGAGCGTTGCCGAAGTTTCACATGGGGGTCCGGGAGGAAAGTATGGTAATATCGAATGACATCGGGATCGATCTGGGTACTGCCAGTATCCTTGTATATATTAAAGGGAAAGGCGTCGTGTTAAAGGAGCCGTCCGTAGTCGCCATTGACCGGGACAATAACAGTATTATCACGTTCGGGGAGGAAGCCCGGCTGATGATCGGCCGCACTCCCGGCAATATCGTGGCGATACGCCCGCTGCGTCAGGGTGTAATCTCCGATTATACCGTGACGGAGAAAATGCTGAAGTATTTTATCAACAAGGCGGTCGGCAGGAAAATGCTCCGCAAGCCGAGAATCGCCGTCTGTATTCCCAGCGGCGCGACCGAGGTGGAACGCCGGGCCGTGGAGGACGCTACTTATCAGGCGGGGGCGCGCGAGGTCATGATTATTGAGGAACCGGTGGCGGCCGCGATCGGAGCGGGTATTGACATTTCCAAGGCATGCGGCAATATGATCGTGGACATCGGCGGCGGCACGGCGGATATCGCCGTGATTTCCCTGGGCGGCACGGTGGTCAGCGCCTCCATCAAGGTGGCGGGAGACGACTTCGACGAGGCCGTGGTCCGCTATATGCGGAAGAAGCATAATCTGCTTATCGGCGAGAGGACCGCCGAAGAAATCAAGATCAATATCGGCGCGGCCTGGCAGCGTCCCGAGGTGCTGACCATGGAAGTGAGGGGACGCAATCTGGTGACGGGCCTGCCGAAGACCATTGTGGTCACTTCCGACGAAACGCTGGAAGCCCTGCAGGAACCGGCCATGCAGATTGTGGACGCGGTTCATAACGTCTTGGAGCGGACGCCGCCGGAACTGGCGGCCGATATTTATGACCGGGGCATTGTGCTGACGGGAGGCGGCTCCCTTCTCAGCGGTCTCGACGCCCTGATTGAGGAAAAGACCGGCATTACCACGATGATCGCGGAGGACCCGCTGACGGCCGTGGCCGTCGGTACGGGGCGTTTCCTCGAGATGAACCAGGGCGGCCCGGACCGGAGAGATTTCTGACGGAGCGGGAAGAGGCGGTTGGGACGGAAAGGGATCGTCGGGACGGAGAGATTTCGGCCGTGGCGGGAGAGCGCATGACATCAGTAACGGGATTTATAGAGAAAATAAAATACCGCAATGAAGAAAACGGCTATTCCGTGCTGGAGGTTTCTTCCGATGGCACGGAATATGTTCTTGTAGGGATTTTTCATTCTGTCAGTGAGGGCGAACTGATCGAGGTTGCCGGGACCATGACGGAGCATCCCGTCTACGGGGAGCAGCTGGCGGTGGAATCCTATAAAGTGAAAACGCCGGAGGACGCGGCCGCCATGGAACGCTACCTGGGTTCCGGCGCCATTAAAGGCGTGGGGGCCGCTCTGGCCGCGAGGATTGTCCGGCGCTTTCAGGCCGATACGTTCCGCGTTATGGAAGAGGAACCGGAGAGACTTGCGGAAGTTAAGGGCATCAGCGAGCGGATGGCGCTGGCGATCAGCAGGCAGATGGAAGAAAAAAGGGACGCGCGCGAGGCAATGATTTTCCTGCAGGGATACGGGATTTCGATGAACCTGGCGATGAAAATCTATAAGGAGTACGGCCCCCGCGTGTACGGCATTATCCGGGAGAATCCGTACCGTCTGGCGGAGGATATTCCCGGAGTGGGTTTTAAAATGGCGGATGAGATTGCCGCGAAGGCGGGAGTTCTCGCGGATTCGGACTACCGGATCAAGGCGGGGCTGCTGTACACGCTTCTGCAGGCCGCCGGGCAGGGGCATACCTATCTGCCCAAATCCCTGCTTCTGAGCCGGACATCGGAACTGCTTCAGACGGGGACGGATACGATGGAACGTCTGCTGACGGATATGCAGATGGAAAAGCGAATCATTATACGCCGGGTGAGCGGGGTACAGGGGCGGGAACCGGTGCCGGAGCGTGACACAGCCCGGGAGCGTGACCATGCTGCCGGAGCGGGGGAAGCGGTTCCGGCGCAGGATCCGGATCCGGCGGTTTACGCGGCCCCCTATTATTATATGGAACTGAATACGGCCCGTATGCTCCACGATCTCAATTTCCATGTTTCCGTACCGGAGGAAGAAATTCGGAAACGGCTCTTAAAAATCCGGGAGCAAACCGGTCTGCAGCCGGATCCCCTGCAGGCGGATGCCGTGAAGGAGGCGGCCTGCAGCGGCCTGCTGATCATTACCGGAGGTCCCGGAACGGGGAAAACCACCACTATCAACGCCATTATCCGTTATTTTGAGATGGAGCAGATGGAAATCCTGCTGGCGGCTCCTACCGGCCGCGCCGCGAAGCGCATGACGGAAGCTACCGGCTACGAGGCAAAGACGATTCACCGTTTGCTGGAACTGAACGGCGCCCCCCGGGAGGACGGTTCCGTGCCCATGCGTTTTGAACGGAACGAGGAGAATCCTCTGGAGGCCGACGTCATTATCATTGATGAAATGTCCATGGTGGATATTCAGCTGATGCAGTCCCTTTTGCGTGCCGTGAACGCCGGCACCCGCCTGATTCTGGCAGGCGACGTCAATCAGCTTCCTTCCGTGGGGCCGGGCAATGTCCTGCGGGATATCATTCATTCCGGCTGTTTTCATGTGGTCATGCTGACCCGTATTTTCCGTCAGGCGGCGGAGAGCGACATCATTGTCAATGCCCACCGGATCAACAGGGGCGAGAAAGTCGATCTGACGAAGCGCAGCCGGGATTTCCTTTTTATCCGGCGCGAAAATCCCGATGCGATCATAAGCGCCATGATTACTCTGCTGACACGGAAACTGCCGGCCTATGTTCACGCGCGTCCCCGCGACATCCAGATTCTGACGCCCATGCGGAAAGGGCCCCTTGGGGTCGAACGTCTGAACTCGATTTTCCAGTCCTGTCTGAATCCCCCGGCTCATGACAAGCCGGAAAAGGAAACGGGTGGCGTGATTTTCCGGCTGGGCGATAAGGTCATGCAGATTCGCAATAATTATCAGATTGCCTGGGAGGTCCGCGGGCCTTACGGAACGACGGAAGACACCGGAACGGGGGTTTTCAACGGGGACATCGGGACCATCCGGGAAATCAACCTTTCGGCCGAGACGCTGACGGTGGAGTTTGATGAAAGACGTATGGTGGAATATGAGTTCAGTCAGCTGGAGGATCTGGAACTGGCTTATGCCGTTACCATTCACAAGTCGCAGGGCAGCGAGTATCCGGCGGTGATTATCCCGGTTTTCGGCGGTCCCAGAATGCTGATGACACGCAACCTGATCTATACGGCAGTTACCCGCGCGCGCCTTTGCGTCTGTCTGGTGGGCCTGCCGGAAGCGTTTCAGGCGATGGCGGACAACCGGATGGAGCAGAAACGCTATTCCGGCCTAAAGGACCGGATTCTGGAGATTCCCTGCCGTCCGCGGGGGGCGTGCGGCAGTGCGGGGAATCACGACAGCGGCGGTATGGAAGCGCAGGGGTCACGGGAGTGATGATTCGGTGGTGCGGGACTCGCGGAAGCGGCGGTATGGAAGTACAGGGGTGCGGGAGCGATGATTCGGTGGTGCCGGGTGTCAAGGGAGCGATGATTCAACAGTAAGGGGAATCGCGAAAGCGGCGGTATGAAAGCGCAAGGGCCGCGGGAGCGGCGGAAGGGAGATGATCATGGATATAAGGAAGATTCGGATATCCGGCGGCGGGCGCGGCCGCCCGGCGTGGGACGGGGCGGCGGGAGAGGCTCTGACCGGCCTGCTTTTTCCCCGCAGATGTCCCGTGTGCGGGGAAATCGTGACGCCGCGTGGGCAGCTGATCTGTCCGCCCTGCGTGCGTATGCTTTCCCCCGTGAAGGAGCCGGTCTGCAAAACCTGCGGCAAAGAAGTGGAAAACGGGGATATCGAATACTGCCGGGACTGTCTGCGGCGCCCGCGGACATTTATCCGCAACTTCGCGCTGATCAATTATACGGATACGGCCCGCCGCTCCATGGCGGCCATTAAGTATAAAAACAAGAAGGAGTACCTGGATTTTTACGGCGAGGCGATCTGCAGCCGGTTTGGGCGGCGGCTTCTTTATCTGGAGCCGGACTGCCTGGTGCCGGTGCCGGTCCATCCGTCCCGTGCCAGGAGCCGCGGATTCAATCAGGCGGGGCTTCTGGCGGATCGCATAGGCGGGCGGCTCGGGATTCCCGTCTGTCATGACGGGCTGAAGCGCGTCAAAAAAACGCTGCCCCAGAAGGAATTAAATTCCGCGGAGCGTTTTCGCAACCTGCAGAAAGCGTTCGGGCCGGGGAACCTGCCGGCCGGGATACGGACGGCGGTTCTCGCGGACGATATTTATACGACCGGCAGTACGATGGAAGCCTGCGCGCGTATTCTCCGGGAAATGGGCGTGGAGCGGGTCTACGGCGTGACCATCTGCATCGGGCGGAACTGACGGGGCGATTCGCACGGGGCGGAACTGACGGAACAATCCGTACCGGGCGGAACTGACGGGACGTTTCGCACGGGGCTGAACTGACGGAACAATCCGTACCGGGCGGAACCGGCGCAGCGATTCGCACAAGGCGGAACCGAAGGAGCGCTCCGCATGGACGAAGCCGGCGGAGCGATTCGTATCGGGCGGGCCGGGCGGGGCGATTCACGCCGGGCGGATTAAGGAAAATAACGGTTTTCCCGCTCGGCCGCCCCGCAATTAATTTTCAAAAAAGATTGACGTTCCTTCCCGCTTATGGTATAGTGATTACGCGAACGGAAAAAGGAAGGTCTTTTTTTTTGCACAAATTTTACGTGTGGGAAGAAGGCCCGCGGGTTAATTGAAAGAAAGAGCGGAGGTGGAAGTCGTGCGTACAAGGATTACTCTGGCATGTACGGAATGCAAGCAGCGCAATTACAACATGACAAAGGACAAGAAAACCCATCCCGACCGGATGGAGACCAAAAAGTACTGTAAATTCTGTAAGACACATACTTTGCACAAAGAGACGAAGTGATCAGTTTGAGTAAGGGACGTGAGAATTATGGAAAATACGGAAGGCAAGGAAAAGACGGCCAAGAAAGAAAAAAAGAACAAAACGAGTATTTTCAAGGGCGTAAAAACGGAATTTAACAAGATTGTCTGGCCCGACAGGGAAACCGTGGGCAAGGAGACGGCCGCCGTGCTGGTATGTTCTGTGGCGCTGGGACTGATCATCGCGCTCCTGGATCTGGCTATCAAATACGGTCTCAATTTTATTTTGTAACGGGGTGAGGGTGAGTCATATGACAGATGCGAACTGGTATGTAGTGCATACCTATTCCGGCTACGAGAACAAGGTAAAAGTCGATATTGAGAAAACCATCGAAAACCGAAGCCTGCAGGATCAGATCCTGGAAGTCTCCGTCCCCATGCAGTCCGTGGTGGAGATCAAGAACGGAGTAGAAAAGGCGGCAGACAAAAAGATGTTCCCCGGTTATGTGCTCATCCACATGGTCATGAATGACGACACCTGGTACGTGGTCCGCAATACCAGGGGCGTTACCGGATTTGTCGGGCCAGGCTCCAAGCCGGTTCCCCTCTCAGAAGGCGAGATGGAAAATCTCGGTTTCATGGCCAAGGGGCTGGTGGTGGATTTTGAGGTAGGCGACACGGTTGTCGTGATCTCCGGCGCGTGGAAAGATACGGTAGGCGCGATCCGATCGATCAACGAACACAAGAAAACCGCTACGATCAGCGTCGAGATGTTCGGCCGTGAGACGCCGGTCGAGCTGGCATTTACCGAATTGAAAAAGCTGTAACTGTAACAAGTGGGAGGGACATCCCCCGACATTACCACAATATTTAGGAGGTGCCTGATTATGGCAAAGAAAGTAACCGGTTATATCAAATTACAGATTCCGGCCGGCAAGGCGACGCCTGCCCCGCCCGTAGGTCCCGCTCTGGGCCAGCACGGCGTCAACATCATGCAGTTTACCAAGGAATTTAACGCGAGAACCGCGGATCAGGGCGATCTGATCATTCCGGTCGTCATCACCGTTTACGCGGACAGGAGTTTCAGTTTTATCACCAAGACTCCGCCGGCGGCGGTTCTGCTGAAGAAAGCCTGCAACATCCAGTCCGGTTCCGGTACGCCCAACAAGACGAAAGTGGCTTCCATTTCCAGAGACGAAGTCCGCCGGATCGCGGAACTGAAAATGCCGGATCTGAACGCGGCCAGCATCGAAGCCGCCATGAGCATGATTGCAGGAACCGCGAGAAGCATGGGGATCACCGTTACCGACTGAATTTTATGCGCGAGACGCGGATGCGGTTCATTATGATAGATACAGGTAAGAATACCGTGGGAGGGCAATTCCCGACACTACCACAAGGAGGTTTATTGAAATGAAAAGAGGAAAAAAATACATGGAGGCCGCGAAGCTGGTAGACCGCGGCAAATCCTATGAAGTCGCGGACGCGATCGCCCTGGCGAAAAAAACCGCTGTCGCGAAATTTGACGAGACCATCGAAGTGCATCTGCGGACGGGCTGCGACGGGCGGCACGCGGATCAGCAGGTACGCGGCGCGGTTGTGCTGCCTCACGGAACGGGCAAGACGGTCCGTATCCTGGTATTTGCCAAAGGCGCGAAGCTGGATGAGGCGACCGCGGCAGGCGCCGATTACGTTGGCGGCGAAGAATTGATCCCGAAGATCCAGCGCGAGGGCTGGCTTGATTTTGACGTAGTTGTGGCGACGCCGGACATGATGGGCGTGGTCGGCCGTCTGGGCCGTATCCTGGGTCCGAAGGGCCTGATGCCGAACCCGAAGGCAGGCACCGTTACCATGGACGTGGCCAAAGCGATTAATGATATTAAAGCCGGTAAAATCGAATACAGGCTTGACAAGACGAATATTATCCATGTACCGGTCGGAAAGGCTTCTTTCACAGAGGAGCAGCTGGCAGATAATTTCCGGACTCTTATTGACGCCATCATGAAGGCGAGACCCGCCGCGCTGAAGGGCCAGTTCATCCGAAGCGCCACCATCGCCACCACGATGGGCCCGGGCATCAGGCTGAACGTAACGAAGCTGGCGGGCTGACCGTGCGGGCTGTCCGAGAGTCCGGGATGAAACAAACGGTCTGAACAGACGGGACGGACTGAACGAACCGGAGC
>CAZPGD010000016.1:0-8616 GCA_964585865.1 uncultured Hungatella sp.
TCGGGGAGCCCTATCCCCTGGATCCCGCGATCCGGAAGCTGATGGAAGAAACGGCATAAAAGGCACGGGGCGGGAATGGAGGGACCATGTCAGAGACATCCGAGAAGCAGGTAACGGTAATCATTCCGAATTATAACGGCCTTCGTTTCATGGGGCCGTGCATGGACGCGCTGGAGCATCAGAATTTCCGGGATTTCGACGTGCTGGCGGTGGACAACGGTTCCACGGACGGAAGCGCGGAGTGGCTGAAGCGGCAGGGGATCCCGGCGATTTTCCTCGGCCGCAATACCGGTTTTGCCGGCGCGGTCAATGCCGGGATCCGCGCCGTGCGGACGCCGTACGTCCTTCTTTTAAATAACGATACGGAAGCGGACCCCGATTTCGTGGGGGAACTGCTGAAGGCCATCCGCCGTTCCCGGCGGATTTTCGCGGTCAGCGGCAAGATGGTGCAGATGAACTGCCCCGGCCGGATGGACGACGCGGGGGATCTGTACACGCTGACGGGCTGGGCTTTCCAGAGAGGTGTCGGCCTAAGCAGCGGGGGATATAACCGGCCGCGGGAAGTATTTTCCGCCTGCGCGGGCGCGGCGATCTACCGCAGGGAGGTTTTTGACCGGATCGGCCTCTTCGACGAGATGCATTTCGCTTATCTGGAAGACATCGACGTCTGCTACCGGGCGAAGATCCGTGGCTACCATGTCCGCTACTGCCCGAAGGCCCTTGTCCGGCACGTGGGCAGCGGAACGACCGGCTCCAAATACAATCCGTTCAAGGTGCGGCTGGCCGCCCGCAATAATATTTACCTGAATTATAAAAACATGCCGGCGGCGCAGCTTCTGGTCAACGGCCTGCCGATTCTGGCCGGAATGGCCGTAAAATACGTTTTTTTCCTAAAACTCGGCTTCGGGAAAGACTATCTGGAAGGGGTGCGGGAAGGACTGTCCAACTGCGGAAAATGCCGGAAAGTGCCGTACCGCCGGGAGAACCTGCGCAATTACCTGGCCGTGGAGTGGGAACTGATCGCGGGGATGTTCGTGTATATCCGGGAATTTACGGAAAGGCAGCTGCGAAAATTGTGACGGGGAAAGACGGGCACCGGAGCGGGTGCGGAATTTATAAAAAAATAAGAGAATCGTAATGTCACGCGGATAAATTTCATGTATAATGGATGGAACATGGGATGGGACAAGGGACTAAAACGCAAACAGGTGAAATCTTATGATAAAAAATAATCAGCAGACGCTGAACCGGCTGCATGTGATTCTGGACATGCTGGTGCTGATTGCTTCCTATGCCCTGGCATGGGGGATTCTGGTACTCCGGAACCGCCTTGTTTCGCCGGAAAACGGTCTGCTTGCGCCGCGGTACTATTTCGCGGTGCTGCTTGTCATTATACCGCTGTATTTAATACTGTACACGATTTTCCATCTGTATGAACCGAAACGGATCCAGTCGAGACGCAATGAATTCGCCAATATCTGCAAGGCAAATATCCTGGGTCTTCTGATCCTTACGCTGGGGTACTTTGTTTTCCGCAGGAATCCCTATCTGCGGGAGTATTCCACCCGGATGGTATTTTATTTTGTCGCCATCAATATCCTGGCCGAGACGGCGGAGCGCGCGGCGATCCGCCTGGTGCTGCGGATGATGCGGGCCAAGGGCTATAACCAGAAGCATATTCTGCTGATCGGGTACAGCCGCGCGGCGGAAGGGTTTATCGACCGCGTGAAGGGGAACCCGGAGTGGGGGTACCGGATCTGGGGGATCCTGGACGACCGCAGGGAGCCGGGGAGCGTTTACCGGGACGTCCGGGTGATCGGTACGATCGGCGAGCTGGATTCCATTCTGGAACTGAATACGCTGGATGAGATCGCCATCACGCTGGGTATCGGCGATTACGGACGGCTGGAGGAGATCGTGGCGGCCTGCGAGAAGTCCGGCGTTCACACGAAATTCATTCCCGATTATAACAATGTGATCCCCACCCGGCCCTATATCGAGGATCTGCAGGGGCTCCCGGTTATCAATATCCGGCACGTTCCGCTGAACCTGACGTTTAACCGGGTTGTCAAGAGAATAGAGGATATCGTGGGTTCCCTGATCGGCATTATCCTCTTCTCCCCGGTTATGCTTCTTACGGCCGTTGTCATCAAGGTGACGTCCCCGGGTCCGCTGATTTTCAAGCAGGAGCGGGTGGGACTTCATAACCGTCCGTTCCTCATGTATAAGTTCCGTTCCATGGAAGTGCAGGAACCGTCGGATGAGGAGGGCAGGTGGACGACGCCCCACGATCCCCGGGTGACGCCTTTCGGGCAGTTTATCCGCAAATTCAGCATTGATGAGACGCCGCAGTTTTTTAATGTGCTGAAAGGCGAAATGAGCCTGGTGGGGCCGCGGCCGGAGCGTCCGTTTTTCGTGGAGCGGTTCAAGGAGGAGATCCCGCGCTATATGATCAAGCACCAGGTGCGTCCCGGCATGACGGGCTGGGCCCAGATCAACGGCTACCGCGGCGATACGTCGATCACCAAGCGGATCGAGCATGATCTCTATTATATTGAAAACTGGACCCTTTGGTTTGATTTTAAGATCCTGTTTTTGACCATATTTAAGGGGTTTATTAATAAAAATGCTTATTAGGCGGCAGAATACGCAAAGACGAGGACAGAGAGATGAATAAGGATTTTCATGACAGAACCGGGGGACAGGATCCGGAAGACTGGGAGGACGGCCTGTCCGGCGGGGATGAAGAGGAATCGGAATACTGGGATGATCCGTCCTGGGACGACGAGGACTGGAGCGATCCGTCCTGGGAGGAGGACGGGGAGGAAAACTACGGCCGGGCGGCCGCCGGGGGAGCGGAGCGGCGGGCGGCCCCCAGGCGGCGTGTTTACAGTCCCAAGACCGATCCCCAGTCGGCGGAAAATGAGTCGTTTGGCAGCAAGATGGACCGGCTGCGCGCCGAAGTCGCCGGCAAGAAGCGCCGCAGGAAAAGAATCATTGCCATGGCGGTGGCGGAATGCGTGGTGCTGGCGGCCATTTTTTCCTATGCCTACGTGAGCCGGATGTGGAACCTGATGCCCAAACCGTCGGTCGATAAGGAGAATGTGCAGAACCCCAACATCCCGGTGGAAACGGTCTCGAAGATGAAGGGCTACTGGCTGATTGCCGTGTTCGGACTGGACTCCGGCACCAACGATACGATTTCCCGCGGGAACCGCTCGGACGTGAACATGATCGCCTGCGTCAATCAGGATACGGGGGAAGTCAAGCTGGTATCCCTTTACCGCGACACCTATATGAAGATCGGGGACAACGACTACCGCAAGTTCAACATGGCGTACTCCACGGGAGGACCGGAGCAGGCCCTGAAGATGATCAATGAAAATCTGGATCTGAATATTACCGAGTACATTACTTTTAACTGGAAAGCGGTAGCGGACGGGATCAATATTCTGGGCGGCATCGATCTGGAGATCACGAAGTCGGAATTTAAGTTTATCAACGCCTTTATTTCGGAAACGGTACAGGAAACCGGCGTGGGGTCCTATCAGCTGAAGGCCCCCGGCATGAACCATCTGGACGGGATCCAGGCCGTGGCCTACGGCCGTCTCCGCCTGATGGACAACGATTATAAGCGCACGGAGCGGCAGCGGAAGGTTATCGAGCTGGTCGCGGAGAAGGCGAAAGCGGCGGATTACGCGGTTCTAAATCAGATTCTGGTGGTCTGCCTGGAGCAGGTCATGACCAATCTGACGTTTGAGGATCTGACGAGCGTGGCTCTGAACGCGCAGAAATACTACATCAGCGAAACGGCCGGCTTCCCGTTTGACAAGGGAGAGGCCAATCTGGGAGGCAACCGGGGCGCCTGCGTCATTCCCAAGACGCTGGAGTCCAATGTGAGCCAGCTGCACCAGTTCTTTTTCGGCGACGAAAATTACGTGCCGACGGACGCGGTCAAGAAGATCAGCCAGAAGATCGCTTCGGATTCGGGCGTGTACGCGGCCCAGACGAAGGCAACCGCCGCGGCCGGTTCTTCCTCCGGCCAGAAATCCACGACGGAGGCGTCCGGCGAAAAGACGACCGAGGAAACCGAAACCGGAACCGGGGAAGAGGAAAAGACCACCGAAGAGACCGATGAGAACGGCATGGTCGTGCTGCCGCCCGGCATCGGCGAAACCGATGAGAACGGTGAGCTGATCGACCCGCCGGAGCCGGAGGATCCGAACGATCCCTGGTACGGCGGCGGATCGCCGGGCTCCCGTCCGGGCGAGACTTCCTATGTGCCCTATCCGGGATATGAGGAAGATTCTCCCGGCAGTCCCGGAGAGAGCAGCCCGGACGGCTATACGGGCACGGGTCCCGCGCGCCCCGGCGATGAAACGGAACCGGCGGGACCGGACTCGCCCGGTCAGTCTGCCGCGCCGGGCGGAAACGGAAGTTTGTATCCGGGAGAATCCTTCGGCCCGGGCGGGAGCGGGGGCGGAACGGATCCCGTCGGTCCGGGAAGCGGAAGCGGTGAGAATACCGGCGGCCCGGGAAGCGGCGGCGGAAATATCGGCGGACCGCGTGAAACCGACGGCGCGAATACCGGCGGAACGGGCGCGTACGGACCGGGAGGAAGTTCCGGCGGGTCGTCGGACGGACCGGGCGGATCCGGCGCTTCCGGGACGGTTCCGGGACCGGGAGATTCCTTTTATTCCGACGGAGCGGCCGGTCCCGGCTGACGGGAAAGGAACAGCCGTTTTTCACAGTTTTATTGTTTTTCTTTCACAGTTTGGTCACAAAACCCTGTTATAGTGGGACTATCAAAAAGATAAACAATATTTGGAAAGGGGTTGTTTGATATGTTATATGACGGGGAAATGGAAAATAAAGACCGGGACACCGGCGCCAATCAGGAAGACAGGAGCGCGGGAAGCGGCACGGATTTTGTAATGGGAACGCAGGACGGGGCGGCGCCGCAGGGAAGCGGGAGCGGCCCGGACGGTTATCAGAGCCAGGTCTTTTCGGAGAGCGGAAACGGCTACCGGAGCCAGGTTCCTCCGGAGAGCGGAAACGGCTACCGGAGCCAGGTTCCTTCGGAAGGCGGAAACGGCTATCAGGGCGTAAATTACCCGAATCAGTCCGCGCGGGGCGGCTGGGAACAGCAGGCGCCGGCCGGGAACGGGTACGCGGGGCAGACGTTTTCGGGGAACGGGAACAACTGGAACCAGCCGTACCAGGGCGGCGGCGGGAACCGGGGCCCGGGAGACGGCGGCGGGTACCGGCAGGCCCAGCCGGAAGAGCCGAAGAAGAAAAAGAAAAAGCATCCCGTTTTGAAAAAGACCGCGGGGATCGTGGCGGCGGCCCTGCTGTTCGGCGTAATCGCGGGCGGCACGATCGCGGGCGTCAATATGCTGGCGGATTCCCTGCAGAAGGAGACGACGGCCGCGGCGGAAGGGCCGACGCAGTCCCCCACCCTGTCCGATGAGGAACTCGCGAAGATCGCCGACAATCTGAATCTGAAAAGCGGCAGCGGAACGGCCGTTATGGATGTCTCCGGGATTGTGGAGCAGGCGATGCCGTCAGTCGTGGCGATCAATAATACGGTCGTCTATCAGATGAATAACCCGTGGTTCGGCGGCAGCCGCACCTATGAATCGGTCGGCAGCGGCTCCGGCATCATTGTGGGGAAGAACGATACCGAACTTCTGATCGTGACGAATAATCACGTAATCGAGAACGCCTCCGAACTGAAAGTGACATTCATCGACCAGCAGGCGGTGGACGCCACGGTGAAGGGGACGGATTCGGAGAGCGATCTGGCCATCGTGACGATTCCGCTGAAGGACATCCCGGCGGAGACCATGAGCAAAATCTCGGTCGCGGAGATGGGCAACTCCGACAATCTGAAGGTCGGACAGGGCGTCGTGGCGATCGGCAACGCGCTGGGATACGGCCAGTCGGTGACGGTCGGGTATATCAGCGCCCTGGACCGCGAAGTGACGACGGAGGAAAATATAACCAGGCACCTGCTGCAGACCGACGCGGCCATCAATCCGGGCAACAGCGGCGGCGCGCTGCTGAACATGCAGGGACAGGTGATCGGCATCAACGCCGCGAAATATACGGATACGCAGGTGGAAGGCATGGGATACGCCATCCCGAGTTCCCAGGCGGAGAGCATCATTGACACGCTGATGGTGCGCCGCAGCGGCGAGAAGGTGGCGGAAGGCCAGGAAGGCTACCTGGGCATCCAGGGCCTGACGGTGGACGACAGCATGGTGCAGCAGTTCGATATGCCGGCGGGCGTCTACGTCTACCGGATCCTGGAAGACGGCGCGGCCGCCAAAACGGATCTGCGGGAAAAGGACGTGATCACGAAGTTCGACGGGCAGTGCGTCCGCACCATGGCAAGCCTTCTGGATCTGCTTCAGTACTATAAGATCGGCGAGCAGGTGGAAATGGTGGTCGAGTCCCTGGAAAACGGCGAGTATGTGGAGCGCACGATCACGATTACGCTCGGCGCCCAGGGCAAGACGCCGGAGGAGTAACGCTTTGCCGGCGGGTCACGAAGTCATTCAGCGGTATGCGAACATGCCGCGGATTCTGACTTTTGATGTTGGAATCACGGAAGATGCAAGTCAGGGCTCCGGCGCCGCCGCCGGGGCCTTTCACCGGTTTTACAAAGGATGAGAACAGGAGAAGAGGGATTGGAAGAAAACGAGAAAAACAACGGGGATCCGAAAAGCAGCGACATTCAGAAGAACGACGGCGATCCGAAAAACAACGACGATCAGTATGAGAAGATCTGCTATGTGTGCCGCCGCACGGAGAGCAAGGCGGGACCCATGATTGACATGCCGGGCGGCATCTGCATGTGCCGCGACTGTATGCAGAAGGCTTTCGATACCGTGCTGAAGAGCGGCGTGGATTTTTCCAAGATTCAGAACATGCCGTATATGAACCTGAATCTGAATGATTTTACCAACGCCAATATTCCCAAGGCGGAGATTCCCCAGAAACAGAAGATCAGAAAAAAGGCGGAGAAGGAAAAACCGTCCTTTGAGATCCGGGACATTCCGCCGCCCCATAAGATCAAGGCGTCGCTGGATCAGTATGTAATCGGACAGGAAAAGGCGAAGAAGGTCATTTCCGTGGCCGTTTATAATCATTATAAGCGGATTTTTGCCATGGAGAACCGGAAAGAGGACGACGACGTCCGGATTGAGAAGTCCAATATCCTGATGATCGGCCCCACGGGAAGCGGCAAGACCTATCTGGTAAAGACGCTGGCGAATTTGCTCGACGTGCCGTTGGCCATCGCGGACGCCTCTTCCTTGACGGAGGCGGGGTATATCGGGGACGATATCGAGAGCGTGGTCTCGAAACTCCTGGCCGCCGCGGACAACGACGTGGAGCGGGCGGAGCACGGGATCATCTTTATTGACGAGATCGATAAGATTGCCAAGAAGAAGGAGACTAACACCCGGGACGTCAGCGGAGAGTCGGTGCAGCAGGAACTTTTGAAACTGCTGGAAGGCAGTCAGGTGGAAGTGCCGGTGGGGAGCAACCAGAAGAACGCGCTCTCGCCCATGGCCACGGTCAATACGGATCAGATCCTGTTTATCTGCGGCGGCGCGTTCCCGGATCTGGAAGAGATTATAAAGAACCGTCTGAACAAATCGACTTCCATCGGCTACCGGTCGGAACTGCGGGACCGCTATGACGACGACCCCGACATCCTGCGTTACGTGACCCATGAGGATCTGCGGGCTTTCGGCATGATCCCGGAGTTTCTGGGTCGTCTGCCCGTCGTGGTGACGCTGCAGAAATTGTCGGAGGATGAATTGGTGGATATCCTGATGAAGCCGAAGAACGCGATCCTCAAACAGTATATCAAACTGCTGGAGCTGGACGAGGTCAAGCTGGAATTTGAGGAGGACGCCCTGCGGTGGATCGCGGCGGAAGCGTTAAAGCGCGGGACCGGCGCGAGGGCCCTGCGGGCGATTCTGGAAGAATTTATGCTGGATATCATGTACGAGGTCCCCAAGGATCCGGGCATCGGCGCGGTCGTGATCACGAGAAGCTATCTGGAAAAGAACGGCGGCCCCCGTATCGAGATGCGCGGATAGGGCACCGGGAAAGAGGAGGCCGGCTCATGCTGGTGTTTCTGATTGCCGCGGTCGTGCTGATCGATCTCGCGGCCAAGGACGTCATTGAGCATACGGAGGACCGGGTGTTCCCCAGGCCGCTTTCGCGTACGGACGGTCTGGTCAGTCTCCGCAAGGTTCATAATCCGGGGCTGCCCTTCGGCCGTCTGGCCGGGCACCCGGGACTGGTAAAGGGGATCCCGCTGGCCGTGACGTCGGCGGCAACCGGTATTTTCTGCCTGCTGTTCCCGAAAAAGGGGTACGGGGCCCGGAAATTCGGACTGGCGCTGGTCATCGGCGGGGGCCTGAGCAATCTTTACGACAGGCTGTTCCGCGGTTATGTGGTGGATTATCTGCATATCGGATGGAAAAAACTGAAAGGCGTGATCTTTAATCTGGCCGATGTCTGTATTCTCATCGGCTCGGCCGTGTTTTTCGCGGGAGAACTGATCGCTTCGTTCCGGGAGTGAGCGGCTGTGGACGG
>CAZPGD010000016.1:8716-13399 GCA_964585865.1 uncultured Hungatella sp.
GGGAGAGGCTTCCGCGTTTGCGGTGCGGCCGCCGGAAGAGCAGGCAGGGAGGAGAAAGCAAATGGCAAAATATTTTGGTACGGACGGCTTTCGCGGGGAGGCCAACGTAAAACTGAATGTGGAACACGTTTATAAGATCGGGCGTTTTCTGGGCTGGTATTACGGACAAAAGCGCGCCGGCGGACCGGCGAAAGTGGTGATCGGCAAGGATACCCGGCGCTCGTCCTATATGTTCGAGTACGCGCTGGCGGCCGGTCTGACCGCGTCGGGGGCGGACGCCTATCTGCTCCATGTGACGACGACCCCCAGCGTTTCCTATGTGGTGCGCACGGAGGATTTCGACGGGGGCGTGATGATTTCCGCCAGCCACAATCCGTACTATGACAACGGGATCAAGCTGATCAATTACTACGGGGAAAAGATGGACGAGGATACGATCAGGAAGGTGGAAGCGTACCTGGACGGCTATTCCGGCGAAATTCCCTACGCGACGAGGGCGAAGATCGGCCGGACCGTGGATTACGCGATCGGCCGGAACCGTTACATCGGCTATCTGATCTCGCTGGCCACCCGTTCCTACTCCGGGAAGCGGGTGGGGCTGGACTGTGCCAACGGGAGCGCCTGGATGATTGCCAAGAGTGTTTTTGACGCGTTGGGCGCGAAGACGTTCGTGATCGGCAATGAGCCAAACGGCCAGAATATCAACGAGGACTGCGGATCGACGCATATTGAGCACCTGCAGGCGCATGTGAAGGAGAATCATCTGGACGTCGGTTTTGCTTTTGACGGGGACGCGGACCGCTGCCTCTGTGTCGATGAGAACGGGGAAGTGGTGGACGGCGACCAGATTCTCTATATTTACGGCCTTTATATGAAGCAGCGCGGGAAACTGACCGGCAATAAGATCGTTACCACGGTGATGTCGAATTTCGGGCTGTACAAGGCGCTGGACGCGGCGGGAATCGAGTATGAGAAAACGGCCGTGGGCGACAGGTACGTCTATGAAAATATGGTCGCCAACAACTACCGGATCGGCGGGGAGACGTCCGGCCACATCATTTTCCGCAAATACGCCACGACCGGGGACGGGATCCTGACGGCGATCAAGATGATGGAAGTCATGCTGGAGAAGAAGCAGCCGTTAAGCAAACTGGCGGAGCCCGTCGTGAAGTATCCCCAGGTCTTGAAGAACGTGCGTGTGAAGGATAAGACGGCGGTGATGGAAGACGGGGCCGTGCGGGCGGCCATCGAGCGGGCGGCGGAAAGTCTCGGAGACGACGGCCGGATCCTGGTGCGCGAAAGCGGCACGGAACCGGTGGTGCGCGTGATGGCGGAGGCGGAAAGCCGGGAGAAATGTGAGGAGTACGTCGACAGCGTGGTGCGGGTGATTGCGGAGAGAGGATATCGGGAGGATTAAAATATGTGCGGGATCGTGGGGTACACCGGCGGCGAACAGGCTGCGCCTGTCCTGCTGGAAGGGCTGGAAAGGCTGGAATACCGGGGATACGACTCGGCGGGGATCGCCGTTTCCGGTACGGACCGGAACGGGGAAGCCGCAATCGAGGTCGTGAAGGCCAAAGGGCGCCTGCAGGTCCTGCGTGAAATGACGGATTTCGGACGTTCGGTGCCGGGCACCTGCGGGATCGGCCATACCCGCTGGGCCACCCACGGGGAGCCGTCGGTCATCAACGCGCATCCCCAGTTTTCGGAGAATAAGAGGGTGGCGGTGGTCCATAACGGGATTATCGAGAATTACCGGACGATACGGGAAAAACTGCAGAAGGAAGGCGTCACCTTTATTTCCGCCACGGACACGGAGGCGGTGGCCCATCTGCTGAATAAGTATTATGAAACGGATCCCGTCGAGGCCATCAGCAAGATGCTGTTCCATGTGCAGGGTTCCTACGCGCTTGGGATCCTGTTTAGGGACCGGCCGGGCGAGATCTACGCGGTGCGCAGGGACTGCCCGCTGATTGTGGGGCGTTCGGAGGGGGGAAATTTTATCGCTTCGGACGTGCCGGCGATCCTCAAATATACCCGTGACGTCTGTTTTATTCCCAATCTGGAAATCGTGCGGCTCACAGAGAAGGAGATCCGATTCTATAACGTGGACCAGGAAGAGGTGCGGGAGACGTTTACGCAGATCGGCTGGGACGCGGAGGCGGCGGAGAAGGGCGGATTCGCCCATTTCATGCTGAAGGAGATCTACGAACAGCCGAAAGCGGTGCGGGACACGGTCAGTCCGCGCGTCAGGGACGGTCATGTGGAGATCGGGGAACTGGGCATGGAGCCGGAGGAGCTGGCGCGGATACGCCGGGTCCAGATGGTGGCCTGCGGTTCGGCCTATCATGTGTGCATGACGGCGAAATACATGATGGAACAGACGGCGAGGATCCCGGTGGACGTGGATCTGGCCAGTGAGTTCCGTTACCGCGACCCGGTGCTGGAGGCGGATACGCTGGTGGTGGTGATCAGCCAGTCCGGCGAAACCGCGGATTCTCTGGCGGCGCTGCGCGAGGCGAAGAGCCGCGGTTTCCGGGTGCTGGCGATCGTGAACGTGGTGGGCAGTTCCATCGCGCGCGAGGCGGACAGCGTATTCTATACCTGGGCCGGACCGGAGATCTCGGTCGCGACGACGAAGGCTTACAGCACGCAGCTGGCGGCGGTGTACCTGCTGGCAATCGCGCTGGGAAGGGCCCGCGGCGCGATAGACGAGGAACGGGAGGCGGCCATGGTGGAGGAACTTCTGCGGCTGCCGGAGAAGATCGAGCGGATCCTGGAAGAGAAAGAGCGGATCCAGTGGTTCGCGAATAAATTTTCCCAAAGCAGGGATGTTTTCTTTATCGGACGGGGACTGGACTACGCTTCTTCGCTGGAAGGCTCCCTGAAGCTGAAGGAAATTTCCTACATCCATTCGGAAGCCTACGCGGCGGGCGAACTGAAGCACGGGACGATCTCGCTGATCGAGGACGGGATCCTGGTGGTCGGCGTGGCGACGCAGAGCCGGCTGTTTGAGAAGCTGGTCAGCAATATGGTGGAAGTGAAGAGCCGCGGCGCCTACGTGCTGGGCGTGACCAGCTACGGGAATTACGGCATCGAGGACGTGGCGAACAGCACGATTTACGTGCCGAAGACGATGGAATGTTTCGCGGCCAGCCTGGTGGTGGTGCCGCTGCAGCTTCTGGCCTACTATATGGCGCTGGGGAAGGGGCTGGACGTGGACAAGCCGCGGAACCTGGCGAAATCGGTGACGGTGGAGTAAGGAGTGGCCGGGCCCGGCGGCTTTTGCCCGCGGGGCCCATGCGTTTCAGTTTTCCCCGAACGTGTGGTCCAGGCGCGGATCCAGCGGCGTGGACCCTTCGGTGTAGGCTTTGAAATTCTGAATCAGTTCGACCGCGTAGGGAATGGCGCTTTTGTAGAGATCGCGCAGACGGGCGCAGACAGGCGCGCTGCCGGGCAGCGGCGAAGGAGCGATGACCATATCGTGGATGGCCTTCGGACAATGGAACAGGTTCATGGCCGCCATCAGGACGCGGCGCGGGAAAGCCCCTTTGGGAGCCAGGAGAATCAGATCCCTCCGCTGGGAGCGGAGCGATTGAAGAATCTGGCTTTTTTTGATCCCCGGAAAAAAACGGGCGATGATCCGTGCGTGGAAGCGGGAAGCTTTTAAGTGCCGGACCGGCCGGTAACGCAAAGGATCGAGGCCGTCTTCCGTCATGAAATCGCGGTCCATTTCGGACTCGATGGCGTTGTGGGTGAGGGGAATTTCGCGCGCGGTCTGCCCGATGTAGGGATGGCAGGTGCTGTCCAGCGCGAAATGACATAAAAAACCGTAGAGATAGGCCATGGAGGGAGCGCATTCTTCCGCCGGGATGTGTTTGAGGATATCCTCTGCCGGTTCGAAAAATTTGTAGCCCGGACGGGAATGGATGGAAAAACCCGTCTCGCTGATCGCGTTTTTGCGCAGGGCCTTGTAGTAGAAGAGAATGTCCGGGCCGTGCAGGCCGATACAAAAGAGCCCGGTATAGGGATGAATGCTCTCCCGCAGATCGCGGGGGAGATTTTTATATACGTCCGTACCGAAGCGGTAGTGCGTGTATGTCGTGGGCATCAGATCCAACCTCCGTCCAGGCCTATGACCTGTCCGGTCAGATAGGCGCTGCATTGTGTAAGCTGCCAGACCAGATCCGCGACCTCTTCGGGCGTGCCGAAACGGCCGGCGGGGATCCGGCTGATCAGATCCTTTCGTTCTTCTTCGCTCAGAAAAGCGTTCATTTCCGTGTCGATGGCTCCGCAGGCGATTGCGTTGACCTGGATATTGGCGGGGGCCAGTTCTTTTGCCAGGGCGCGGGTAAACGTGTTTAAGGCGCCCTTGGCGGCGGAGTAGGCGACCTCGCAGGAAGCCCCGGCGGTTCCCCATACGGAGGAGATATTGATGATCCGGCCCGATTTTCGGGAGACCATATCCGGGACGGCCAGCCTGCACAGGTTAAAAGCGGCGGTGAGATCGGTGCGGAGAATCCGCTCCCATTCTTCGGGCGCCATGTCTTGAAGGAGACCGACGTGGGAAATGCCGGCGTTGTTCACGAGGACGTCTACGGCGCCGAACCGCCGCCGGATCTGCGCGAAGAGTTCCCGGCAGCAGGCCATGTCCCCCATATCGCCCGTGTAAGTCAGGCAGTC
>CAZPGD010000017.1:0-2675 GCA_964585865.1 uncultured Hungatella sp.
GGTGTGGACATAGACGAAATCGCGTTCCTGGAAGAAGCGGTGGATCGCGTAGGCGATAAGGGAGCGCACGCGGAACACGGCCTGGAACGTGTTGGTCCGCGGCCGCAGATGGGAGATGGTGCGCAGGTACTCGAAGCTGTGGCGCTTTTTCTGCAGCGGGTAGTCGGGGGCCGACTGGCCTTCCACGCGGATTTCGGAAGCCTGGATCTCGAAGGGCTGCCTGGCCTGCGGGGTGGCCGTCAGCGTGCCGGCGACGAGGATGGCGGCGCCCACGTTCAGCCTGCGGATCTCGTCAAAATTGGCCAGGGTATCGTGATAGACCACCTGAAGGGTTTCGAAACAGGTGCCGTCGCTGACAACGATGAAGCCGAAAGATTTGGAGTCGCGGATGCTGCGGATCCAGCCGCCGACGCGGACTTCCCTGTCAAAATACGCGTCCGGGCCGCGGTACAGTTCTCTTACCGTGATCAGATTCATGTAAATTTCTCCTTTGCTGATTATAGCGTTGATTATACTTTATTTTTCCGTTTGATTCAAGGTCTGTCTTTTGTTTTATCCGGGAATTATCCGCCCCGCTTCCGGTGTAGACGGAACTAGCATAAGGGTAAAAATTTGTCGTATTCTGTATGGTATGAGATGTAAAATAGTTATTCACTATTTTAGAGAAACGTGCTATAATGTACATATCTATTTTGAAAACGGCAAGAGGTGATAGCGTGATAAAGAAAGAGATGATCGCCATGCTGCTGGCCGGGGGGCAGGGAAGCCGTCTGGGCGTCCTGACGCAGAAAGTTGCGAAGCCGGCGGTATCGTTCGGGGGGAAGTACAGGATCATCGATTTCCCGTTGAGCAACTGTATCAATTCGGGCGTGGATACGGTTGGCGTGCTGACACAGTACCAGCCCCTGCGGCTGAACTCCCATATCGGCATCGGGATCCCGTGGGATCTGGACCGCAACGTGGGCGGGGTCACGATTCTGCCGCCGTACGAGAAAAGCGCCGGGAGCGACTGGTACACCGGCACCGCGAACGCCGTTTTCCAGAATCTGGAATACATGGAAAGCTATAATCCGGAGTATGTTCTGATTCTGTCGGGCGACCATATCTACAAGATGGATTATGAGGTCATGCTCAATTACCACAAGGCCAACAACGCGGATGTCACCATTGCCGCCATGCCCGTTCCGATCGAGGAAGCCAGCCGGTTCGGCATATTAATCACAGATGATACAAACCGAATCACGGAGTTTGAGGAAAAGCCGGTAAATCCCGGAAGCAATCTGGCGTCCATGGGAATTTACATTTTTTCATGGAAGGTTCTCCGCGAGGCGCTGATCGCGCTGTCGGAAGTTCCGGGCTGCGATTTCGGCAGGCATATCATTCCGTTCTGCCATGAGAAGGGGCAGAGGATTTTCGCGTATGAATACAACGGCTACTGGAAGGACGTGGGCACGTTAAGTTCCTATTGGCAGGCCAATATGGAGTTGATCGATATTATTCCGGAGTTCAATCTTTACGAGGAATACTGGAAAATCTATACCAAAAGCGATATCATTCCGCCGCAGTACCTGGGCGCGGACGCCCGTGTGGAGCGCAGCATCATCGGCGAGGGCACGGAGATTTACGGGGAAGTGACCGGTTCCGTCATCGGGGCCGGCGTGGTCATCGGCCCGGGTGCTGTCGTCCGCGATTCCATCATTATGCGGGGAAGCGTGATTGGACCGGACAGCGTGGCGGACAAGGCGATTCTGGCGGAGGACGTGACGGTGGGGAGCCGTGTGCGGATCGGCGCGGGCGGATACGCGCCCAGCAGACTCGATCCGAAGATCTATCAGTCGGAACTGGCGGTCGTCGGCGAGCACAGCGTCATACCGGACGGCGTGCGGATCGGGCGCAATACCGCCATTTGCGGAGAAACGGAGGCGGCGGACTATCCGGACGGGCAGCTGGGAAGCGGGGACTTTATTATGAAGGCGGGTGGTTTGCGATGAGAGCGATCGGTATCGTCCTCGCGGGAGGCAACAACAAACGGATGCGGGAACTGTCCCGGAAACGCGCGATCGCGGCCATGCCCATCGCCGGAAGCTACCGCAGCGTTGATTTCGTGCTGAGCAGTATGTCCAATTCCCACATACCGAAAGTGGCGGTTTTCACGCAGTACAATTCCCGTTCCCTGAACGAGCATCTGAATTCTTCCAAATGGTGGGATTTCGGCCGCAAGCAGGGGGGATTGTATCTGTTCACGCCGACGATCACGGCGGAGAATAACGACTGGTACCGCGGAACGGCGGACGCCCTCTACCAGAACCTGTCGTTTTTAAAGGACAGCCATGAGCCCTATGCGGTGATCGCGTCGGGGGACGGCGTCTACAAACTGGATTTTAACAAGGTACTGGAATATCATGTGGAGAAAAAGGCGGATATCACGGTTGTCTGCAAGACCATGCCGCCGGGCGAGGACGTGTCCCGCTTCGGGGTGGTCAAGGTCGGCGGCGACGGCCGGATCCTTGATTTCCGGGAGAAGCCCGTGACGGCGGATTCCAACACGGTCTCCTGCGGTATTTATGTGATCCGCAGGCGCCAGCTGATCGAACTGATCGAGCGCTGCGCCCGGGAGGGGCGGTACGATTTTGTCAGCGACATTCTCGTCCGCTACCGGGACGCCAAGCGGATCT
>CAZPGD010000017.1:2685-13290 GCA_964585865.1 uncultured Hungatella sp.
GATACCTACTGGAGCAATATCGCCTCGGTAGAGTCTTATTATAAAACCAATATGGATTTCCTGAGACCGGAAGTGCGCAATTTCTTTTTCCGCGAGTATCCGGAGATCTATACGAAGGTCGGGGACATGCCGCCGGCCAAGTACAATCCCGGCGCGGCGGTGCGCAACAGTCTGGTGTCCAGCGGCAGCATTATCAACGGCACGGTGGAAAATTCGATTCTGTTCCGCCAGGCTTATGTGGGTAATAACTGCGTGATAAAAAATTCCATCATTCTCAACGACGTATATATCGGTGATAATACTGTCATTGAGAACTGCATCGTAGAAAGCCGTGACACGATTCGGGCTAACGCGGCCTATATCGGTTCCCCGGAAGACATTCAGATCGTTGTCGAGAAGAACGAGCGGTATGCGTTATAGGATGGTGGAAGGGGGCATACGGCTTGCCGGCCCCGTCCCGCGCCGGAAAGTATGCGCGCGGGAGTTTCAGAAGAGAAGAGAGAGGAGTACAGTATGCAGATCACAGACGTAAGGGTCAGAAGAATCGAGAAGGAGGGGAAGATGAAAGCGATCGTGTCCATCACGATGGACAACGAGTTCGTCATCCACGACATCAAGGTGATCGAAGGCGAGAAAGGGCTGTTTATCGCGATGCCCAGCCGCAAGACAGCCGATGGCGAGTACCGCGACATCGCCCATCCGATCAATTCCGAGACCAGGGATATGATTCAACGCGTGATTCTGGATAAGTATGAGACCACAGAGACAGGCAGCGATGGGATATTCGGAAGCACGGAATGATTCGCGTTTCCCATCCATTCTAATTGGAGAGAAATCAGCGGAAATGACTGCGGCGGACTGCCGCACGGGCATCTTATAGAAGAGACATCAGCTAACGGCGCCGGCCGCGCGGCCTGGGAGGACGGCTTTCACCAGGAAGCGGGCCGGCGCTTTTGCGGCGGTTCCGCGAGGGGGAAGCGGGGAACGCGCGGGGACGGAGATTTGCCGGAAGCGGAAAAGCGTGGGGACGGAAGCGCGCGGGAACGGGAACGTGCCGGAAGCGGGGAACGCGCGGGGACAGAAAACATGCGGGAACGGAAACGTGCCGGAAACGGGACGCGCGAGGAAGCGGGAAATTTGCCGCGGATCAAAAAGAGAGGAACGTCATGCACATCATCGTCGGTCTGGGAAATCCGGGGAAGCAGTATGAACACACCCGCCATAACGCGGGTTTTGAGGTGATCGACCGGCTGGCGTCGAACTGCGGCATCCCCGTGGAGGAGCACCGTTGCCGCGCCCTTTGCGGAAAGGGTGCAATCGGCGGCCGGAAGGTGCTGCTTGTGAAGCCGCAGACCTATATGAACCTGAGCGGAGAGAGCGTGCGCGCCGCGATGGATTTTTACAAAATTTCCCCGGAAGAACTGATCGTAGTTTATGACGATGTCAGTCTGGATCCGGGCCAGCTGCGTATCCGCGCCGGGGGGAGCGCCGGGGGGCACAACGGCGTGAAGAGCATCATCGAGCGGCTGGGTACGCAGGAATTTCCGCGTGTGCGGATCGGAACGGGGGCGAAGCCGGAACGGATGGATCTGGCGGATTATGTGCTGGGCCATTTCTCAGAGGCGGAACGGGAGCGAATGGAGGAAGCTTTCGGGGAAGCGGCGGAAGCGGTTGGCGTGATCCTCACGGAGGGGATCGGCGCGGCCATGAATCGGTTTAACGGGAAGAAACAGGTATGAGCAGAATATTTGAGAATGCCCTGGCGGAACTGGCCGGGTTCGAGGAAATGAACCGGGCCCTGAACCGCGGGCAGGGGCCGGTTCAGATCAGCGGCTGCATGGATTCCCAGAAGGTGCATCTGATGCAGGAGGCCGGAGAAGAGCAGGACTGGAAGCTGGTGGTGACGGCCGAGGAGGCCGGGGCGAAGGAACTGTATGACGATTTCCGGTGCTTCGGGGACCGGGTATGGCTGTATCCGGCGAAAGATCTGCTTTTTTACAGCGCGGATATCCACGGCAATCTGCTCACGCGGCAGCGGATGCAGGTGCTGAAAGCGCTGATAGAGGAAGAAGAGGGCGGTCCGGAGGCGCCGCCGGCCGCCACGGCGGGAAACGTGCCGGAGGCCGCGGCGAAAAGCGTGTCGGACGGTGCGGCGGGAAACGGGTCTGCCGCCGCGGCGGGTCGGAGACGGGGCGGCGTGGTGGTGACGACCATCGACGGCATGATGGATCATCTGCTGCCGCTGGCGGCTCTGCGCGCCCAGATTTTGAAAGTAAGGCCGGGAGAGACGATCGACATCGGGGACTGGCAGAAAAAACTGACGGCCCTTGGTTATGAGCGGGTGCCCCAGGTCGACGGCATGGGGCAGTTTTCGATACGCGGCGGCATTCTGGACGTCTACCCGCTGACGGAGGAACTGCCGCTGCGGATCGAACTTTGGGACGATGAGGTGGACTCCATTCGCAGTTTCGACCCGGAGAGCCAGAGATCCGTGGAGACGCTGGACCACGCGGTGATCTATCCGGCCACGGAACTGGTGCTGACGAAAGAGCAGACCGACGCGGGACTTGCGCGTCTGGAGCGCTCCGCCTCCGCCTATGAAACGCTGTTGCGCGGGCAGATGCGGACGGAGGAGGCCCACCGCGTCCGTACGATGGCGGAGGAATGGAAAGAACGGATCGGGGAAGAGGCGGGCGCCGCGGGCCTGGACAGCCTTCTGGGCTTTTTCTGCCGGGATACGGTTCCGTTCTGCCGGTATTTCCCGAAGGAACGCACGGCCGTCTTTCTCGACGAGCCGGCCAGACTGCGGGAAAGGGCGGAGACCGTGGAAACGGAGTTCCGCGAAAGCATGATCAGCCGTCTGGAAAAAGGCTATCTGCTGCCGGAGCAGACGGAACTTCTGTATTCGGCCGATGAGACCCTGGCCGAGCTGCTGGGTTCCCGCACGGTCATGGTGACGGGGCTGGAACAGCGTCTTCCGGGAATGCCGTGTAGGGAGCGTTTCTCCATTCGCGCGACGAACGTCAATTCCTATCAGAACAGTTTTGAGATGCTTATCGCGGATCTGAAGAGGTGGAAGCGCGAACGGTACCGGGTCGTCCTGCTCTCCGGTTCGCATACCAGGGCCAGCCGTCTGGCGGGGGATCTGCGGGATTATGAACTCAGCGCGTTTTACAGCGACGAGCCGGAACGCAGGGTGCTGCCGGGCGAGATCATGGTCCGCTGCGGCAATCTGCACAGAGGGTTCGAGTATCCCCAGATCAAGTTCGTGGTTATCACGGAGGGCGACATGTTCGGAGCCGCGGGAAAGAAGCGCCGGCGCAAAAAGGTCGCCTATGAGGGGCAGCGCCTCCAAAGTTTCACGGAACTGTCTCCCGGGGATTATGTGGTCCACGAGGAACACGGTCTGGGCATCTACCGGGGAATCGAGAAGATCGAGCAGGACCGGGTTGTCAAGGATTATCTGAAGATCGAATACGCCGACGGCGGTTATTTGTACCTGCCGGCCACTCGCCTGGACGTGATTCAGAAATACGCCGGGGCGGAGGCAAAGGCTCCGAAGCTGAACCGTCTCGGCGGCGACCAGTGGAAAAAGACCAGAGACAAGGTGAAAGGGGCGGTCCGGGAGATCGCTCAGGATCTGGTAAAGCTTTACGCGGCCCGTCAGGAACGGGACGGCTTTGTTTACAGCGAGGATACGGTCTGGCAGAAAGAATTTGAGGAACTCTTTCCCTATGAGGAGACGGAGGATCAGCTGGAGGCCATTGAGGCCACCAATCGGGACATGCAGAGCAAAAAGATCATGGAACGCCAGATCTGCGGCGACGTCGGCTACGGAAAGACCGAGATCGCGCTGCGCGCTGCGTTTAAGGCCGTCCAGGACGGCCGGCAGGTCGCCTACCTGGTGCCGACGACGATCCTGGCCCAGCAGCACTATAACACATTCGTCCAGCGTATGAAGGATTTCCCGGTACGGGTGGACATGCTGTCGCGTTTCCGCACGCCGCCGGAACAGATGAAGACGCTGGAAGATCTGAAAAAAGGGCTGGTGGATGTGGTGATCGGCACCCACCGCCTGCTGTCGAAAGACGTGCAGTTTAAGGATCTGGGCCTTTTGATTATTGACGAGGAACAGCGGTTCGGGGTATCCCATAAGGAAAAAATCAAGCAGATGAAGCAGAACGTGGATGTGCTTACGCTGACGGCCACGCCCATTCCGCGGACCCTGCATATGAGCCTGGCGGGGATCCGGGACATGAGCGTGCTGGAAGAGCCGCCGGTCGACCGGGTGCCCATCCAGACGTACGTGATGGAATACAATGAGGAAATGGTGCGGGAGGCCATTCAGCGGGAACTTGCCCGCGGCGGCCAGGTTTTTTACGTATCGAACCGCGTCCAGAATATTCCGGACGTAGCCGCCCGCGTGGCCCGGCTGGTCCCGGACGCGACGGTGGTCTATGCCCACGGCCAGATGAACGAGCGCCAGCTGGAGAGAATCATGCTCGATTTTGTCAACGGGGAGATCGATGTGCTGGTCTCCACGACCATTATCGAGACCGGAATCGACATCCCCAACGCGAATACCATCATTATCCAGGACGCGGACCGGATGGGGCTTTCCCAGCTTTACCAGCTGCGCGGGCGCGTGGGGCGGTCGAGCCGGACGGCGTACGCGTTCCTTATGTACCGCCGCGATAAGGTGCTGCGGGAGGAAGCGGAAAAACGTCTGAAGGCGATCCGGGAGTTTACGGAACTGGGCAGCGGCATCCGCATCGCCATGCGGGATCTGGAGATCCGCGGCGCGGGCAATGTGCTGGGCGCGGAACAGCATGGCCATATGGAAGCCGTAGGGTACGATTTGTACTGCAAGCTTCTCAATCAGGCAGTTATGGCCCTGAAGGGCGAACGGAAGGAGGAAGAGGAGTTCCATGCAGTGGTGGAGTGCGATATTGACGCCTATATCCCTTCTTCCTACATTAAGAACGAGTCTCAGAAGCTGGATATTTACAAGCGCATTTCCGCCATTGAGAATGAAGAGGAATCCATGGATATGCAGGACGAGTTGACGGACCGCTTCGGTGAGATTCCGCAGCCGGTGAACAACCTGCTTTTGGTGGCACGCTTAAGGGGAATGGCCCGCCGCGCCTATGTGACGGAGGTGGATATCGGCCGTCTGGAAGTGCGGCTGACGATGTTCCCGCGGGCGAAGCTTGACACGTCCGGAATCCCGGAACTGATCCGTTCCTACGGGGGCCGTCTGAAAATGCTGCCCGGGGAGCCGCCCGGCTTCCTCTACCGGGAGAACGGAAAAGCGCAAAAGGACGGCAGGGAAATGATGGCGGCCGCCGAAAAGCTGCTGAAAGAACTGGGAGAACTGGCGGAGTGACCGGCGGCGCGGGAGTTGGCCGCGCCAGACGCGCGAAAAGTGCGGAAAAGGGCTGGAAAGGGGCGGGGAAAAGGCGGAAAAACCTTGACAAACACGGTCAAAGAGGATATAAATGAAAGAGTACGGCAGTTCCGGGGAACGGCGCTGTAATTATAAGACCATGTAATAGGAGGAAAATATCGATGAATAAGGCAGAACTGATCGCGGCCGTTGCGGAGAAAGCGGAGATTTCCAGGAAGGATACGGAAAAGGTGCTCAAGGCATTTACGGAAACAGTGACGGAAGCTCTGGCGGAAGGCGACAGGGTCCAGATGGTCGGTTTCGGGACTTTTGAAGTGACCGAGAGAGAAGCGAGAGACGGCGTCAATCCCAGGAACGGCGAGCCGATGAAAGTGCCCGCTTCCAGGTCTCCCAGATTCAAGGCCGGAAAGAGTTTAAAGGACGCCGTGAAGCGGTAACGCTCCGGGACGGTTATGAGACTCGATAAATTCCTGAAGGTATCGCGCCTGATCAAGCGCAGGACCGTGGCCAACGAAGCCTGCGACGCGGGAAGGGTTCTGGTAAACGGGCGTCCCGCGAAAGCGTCTCTGGATGTGAAGGCGGGAGACGTTCTGGAGATCCGGTTCGGTACGAATTCCGTGAAAGCGGAGGTGCTGGACGTCCAGGAGACGATGAAAAAAGACGAGGCGAAGGAACTATACCGTTATCTTTAGAGTATAGAGGAATTCCCCCATCCCGTACCGGAACCGATTCGCGGCCCCGGGTATGGATGGGGGTTTATCAAACCGCCGGAACGGCACGGGAACCCTTCACGGTGAAAAAGCCGTGCCGGAAAGAAGAAGCGGGTGAACAGGATGAGAGAGGCAAGAAGGACAAAGAAAAGAAGGCAGGAAAGACTGGGGAACCGGATGGTCCTCGTGGGCATCACGTTCGTGGTCCTGAGCTTGGCGGTCGCGGTCAATATACGGGGCGCGTCCCTGAGGGAGAAGAACGAGGAGTACCAGGCCCGCGAAGCCGCCCTCACGCGGCAGAAGGAGATCGAGGAGGACCGGGCGGAGGAACTGGAAGAACGCCGGATCTTTGTTCAGACGAAGCAGTATATCGAGCAGGTGGCCAAGGAAAAACTGGGCCTGGTATATCCGGATGAGATCCTGTTGAAGCCGGCGGAATAGGACGCCGCGGGCCGGGACGGCGGACGGAAATTTTCCTCTTGACTGTGTATTGCGCATGGAAGTGTCTGACCTTGCACCGGCCGGACGGAGAGCAGCGCGGAGTCAGGAGGGATTTTTGCGTTAAGGAGAAAAACGGTCTTTCAAAAGCCCCGGCCGTCGGCGGGCGAAGCGCGGGGCCGGCGCAAAAGGAGCACGGGATGAGGGAACGTGTCAGAGCGTATATGGAGGAACATCGGATGCTCGCGCGCGGGGACCGCGTGATTGCGGGCGTGTCCGGCGGCGCGGATTCGGTCTGTCTGCTCCATCTGCTGGTCTCGATGCGGGAAGAACTGGAACTCCGGCTGCTGGCCGTACATGTCCATCACGGGCTGCGGGGAGCGGAGGCGGACCGGGACGCGCGCTTTACGGAGGCGCTGGCCGCCGCTCTTAACGTTCCCTGCCGGGTAGTCCGCGCGGATGCCGCCGGATACGCGGCGGAACACGGGATGTCCGCGGAAGAGGCCGGCCGCGTCCTGCGCTATCAGATTTTTGCCCGCGAGGCTTCGCCCGGGGACCGGATTGCCGTGGCCCATCACCGGGACGACCAGGCAGAAACGATCCTGCACCATCTTTTCCGCGGAAGCGGGCTGAAAGGGCTTTCCGGCATGGCGCCGGTCAGCGGGGCGGTGATCCGTCCCCTGCTCTGCGTGGAAAGGCGGGAAATTCTCGATTACCTGGCGGCGAACGGACTGACTTTTTGCGAAGATTCCACCAACGCGTCCGGCGAATACACGCGCAACCGCATCCGGCGGATGCTCTCGGAGGTCCGCGACGGCGTCAACGAACGGGCCGCTTTCCATATCGCGGCTTTCGGGGAAACGGCGGCGGCGGCCGACCGCTATCTGGAACGGGAGACGGACCGCGTCTGGGCGGCCCGCGTGACGGAGGAAGCGGGACGCTGCGGCATCGGGGCGTCCGTTCTGCGCGGACTGGAAGAACCGCTGGACGGCTATGTGATCCGGCGCATGATCTGCCGGCAGGCGGATTCGGCGAAGGATATTTCCGCGGTCCATGTCCGTCAGATCCGCGAACTGGCGGAGAAAGAGACGGGCAAACGGGTATGCCTGCCGTACGGGCTGTTCGCCGTGCGGGTCAACGATATGCTCTGGATCGGCTCAGGGGAAGGGCCGCGGGAGGAGCCGCCGCGCGGGAACCTGCGTTTTTCCCGTTTCCCGTACGAAAAGAACGGGGAAATCCCGCGGGAAAAGTACACGAAATGGTTTGATTATGATAAAATAAACGGCGCGCTGTCGGTAAGGACACGGCAGCCGGGCGATTATATTACGATCGGAGGGGGCGGGCGCAAAAGCGTGAAGTCGTTTCTGATCGACGAAAAAGTCCCGAGACAGCAGAGGGACCGCATTCTTCTGCTGGCGGAGGGGCACCATGTACTCTGGATCGTCGGGTACCGGATCAGCGAATATTATAAAGTGACGGATGATACAAAAGAGGTCCTGCAGGTGCGGGCGGACAAAGGAGAGGACAATGGAAGATAAAATCCGGGTTTTGATTCCGGAAGAAGAGGTCAATGAAAGAATCGGCCAGATAGCGGCCCGGATCAGCAAGGATTATGAGGGCAGACAGGTGCATTTGATCTGTATTTTGAAGGGCGGCGTGTTTTTTACCTGTGAACTGGCCAAGCGGATCACGGTTCCGGTATCGCTGGATTTCATGGCGGTATCCAGCTACGGGGCCAGCACGAAGTCGAGCGGCGTGGTCCGCATTATCAAGGATCTGGATGAGCCGCTGGAAGGGAAGGACGTTCTGATCGCGGAGGACATCATTGATTCGGGCAGGACGCTCAGCTACCTGATCCCCATTTTAAAGGAAAGAAAGCCGAACAGCATCCGGCTCTGCACGCTGTTAGATAAGCCGGCGCGCCGGGTGATGAAGCAGGTGACGGTCGATTACACCTGTTTTTCCATTCCGGATGAATTCGTGGTGGGATACGGCCTGGATTATGATCAGAAATACCGGAACCTGCCGTATATCGGGGCAGTGGAACTGCAAGGAGGAAAGGAAAATTGAAACAGCGGCAATCGATGAGTAACTGGCTGGGTATTATCCTGTTTGTTCTGATCGTTCTCTTCCTGGCGAATCTTTTTACGAGACAGAGCGGGCCGGAGAACCTGACCAGACAGGAATACACGCAGGCGGTTGAGACGGGGCAGGCGGAATTTGCCGATATCGTCCAGAACAAGGAAACGCCCACCGGCCGGCTGATTCTGACGATGAAGGACCGCTCGGTTCACCAGATTTACGTATCGGACGTGGCGGAGGAACAGGATTACCTGAGGGCCAACGGCGTGAATTTCTCTCTGGAGGACGTGCCGCATGAGAATTACCTGCTGTCGCTGATCATTCCGGTGGCGGTATCCGGCATCGTGCTGGTGGTTCTGTTTATGATGATGAACGCCAGGGCTTCCGCCGGAGCGGGCGGGGCCAACGCGCGGATGATGAATTTCGGCAAGAGCCGGGCGAAACTGAGCCAGGAAGCCGGAAAGTTTAACTTCAAGAAGGTAGCCGGTCTCCAGGAAGAGAAGGAAGATCTGGAAGAACTGGTGGATTTTCTGCGGAACCCGCAGAAATACGCTTCCGTCGGCGCCCGGATCCCCAAAGGCGTCCTGCTGGTGGGGCCGCCCGGCACAGGCAAGACCCTGCTGGCCAAAGCCGTGGCGGGCGAGTCCGGCGTCCCCTTTTTCAGCATTTCCGGCTCGGATTTCGTGGAAATGTTCGTGGGCGTCGGCGCGTCCCGTGTCCGCGACCTGTTTGAGGAAGCGAAGAAAAACGCGCCCTGCATTGTCTTTATCGACGAGATTGACGCGGTGGCACGCCAGAGGGGCACCGGCCTGGGCGGCGGCCACGACGAGAGGGAGCAGACGCTGAACCAGCTTCTGGTGGAGATGGACGGCTTCGGCGTCAACGAGGGGATCATTGTTCTGGCGGCGACCAACCGCGTGGATATTCTGGATCCCGCCATCCTGCGCCCGGGGCGTTTTGACCGCAAGATCGTGGTGGGACGGCCGGATGTGAAGGGCCGGGAAGAGATTCTGAGGGTCCACGCTCAGGACAAGCCGCTTGGCGACGACGTGGATCTGGGGCGTGTGGCCAGGACTACCGCCGGATTTACCGGGGCGGATCTGGAAAGCCTGCTGAACGAGGCCGCGATCCTGACGGCGAAGGAGAACCGGAAGTTCATCAGCCAGAGCGATATCGACCGTTCGTTTATCAAGGTGGGGATCGGGGCGGAGAAGCACAGCCGCGTGATTTCCGAGAAGGAGAAGCGGATTACCGCCTACCACGAAACCGGCCACGCGATCCTTTTCCATCTGCTGCCGGATGTGGGCCCGGTCCACACGATCTCCATCATTCCCACGGGCATGGGAGCGGCCGGCTATACGATGCCGCTGCCGGAGCGGGACGAGATGTTCAATACCAGGGGTAAAATGATGCAGACCATCATGGTTTCCCTGGGCGGACGTATCGCCGAGGAACTGGTTCTGGACGATATTACCACCGGCGCGTCCCAGGATATCAAGGAAGCGACTTCCCTGGCCAGGGCCATGGTCGTGAAATACGGCATGTCGGAGAAGGTGGGGACCATCAACTACGAGACCAGCAGCGAAGAGGTGTTCATCGGCCGCGAACTGGCGCACGCCAAGAACTACGGTGAGCAGGTGACTTCCGAGATCGACAGCGAGGTGAAGCGCATCATTGATGAATGTTACGCGAAGGCGAAGAGCATTATCGAGCAGCACACAGACGTGCTCCACCGATGCACGGAACTGCTGATGGAAAAGGAGAAGATCGGGCAGGAGGAATTCGAGCAGCTGTTCGCTTGAAATCTGCACAAAAAAGGCACTGTTCTTTTGTGAAATTTGTGAATGGTCCCCCTTTTCAAACCGGCGGCCCTATGGTAGTATTAGAATGTACCCCCCAATACATTATACAGTTTTTGCTACACCCCATAAGAAACGAAATACCTTCTCCTGAAAGAGCCAGTTACCC
>CAZPGD010000018.1:0-9656 GCA_964585865.1 uncultured Hungatella sp.
AGGTCCGGGCGGAGGCCGAAGAGAGAGCCGAAATGGCGCGCGAAGAGGCGGAAGCGGCCGCGGAGGAAGAACTTGCCGGTCTGCGCGCGGCGAAAGAGAGAGCGGAGGCGGAACTGGCGGAGGTCCGGGCGGAGGCCGAAGAGAGAGCCGAAATGGCGCGCGAAGAGGCGGAAGCAGCTGTAGAGGAAGAACTTGTCGGTCTGCGCGCGGCGAAAGAGAGAGCGGAGGCGGAACTGGATATTGCCAAAGAGGAACTGGAAACGGCCCGCCGCGACCGAAAGGAGAGCCAGGAAGAGTTGTTGAAACTGAAAGCCCTGCAGGCCGCGTCAAACGCCGCGGGTACCGGACAGGGCGGCGGACAGAACCGCGGTTCTTATCAGAGGAACGGGCAGAGTTACGGACAGAATTACGGGCAAAGTTACGGGCAGAATCACAACCGGAGATAGACGGGAACCGGAAAGAGAAGGGAAACAGAGGAAGAGAGTGTCTGCGCTGCCGGCGGCCGGACACTTTCGGCGCGACAGGGAGAGGGTACCGATGCACGATTCTCAGAAAACGTCGCCGAGGCGCGCGGAACTGCTGGCCCCGGCCGGGTCCTTCGATAGCATGAAAGCGGCCATCGCGGCCGGCGCGGACGCGGTCTACATCGGGGGCAGCCGCTTCGGTGCCAGAGCCTACGCGGACAACCCGGGCGAGGAGCAGCTGCTGTCCGCCATTGATTATGCGCATTTTTACGGGATCCCGCTGTACCTGACGGTGAACACGCTGGTAAAGGAACAGGAGTTTAATAGCCTGTACGAATATCTGGAACCATACTGCGCAAGAGGACTGGACGCCGTGATTGTCCAGGACATGGGGGTCCTGGCGGCGGTCAGGAAATGGTTCCCGGCGCTCCGCGTCCATGCCAGTACGCAGATGACCGTCACCGGAGTGAACGGGGCCGCGCTGCTGAAGGAAATGGGTGTCAGCCGTGTGGTGGCGGCCAGGGAACTGTCGTTAAAGGAACTGCGCCGCATCCATGAGGAAGTGGATATCCAGATCGAAAGTTTTGTTCATGGGGCGCTTTGCTATTGCTACTCGGGGCAATGCCTGCTCAGCAGTCTGATCGGGGGCCGGAGCGGGAACCGGGGGCGCTGTGCCCAGCCCTGCCGTCTGCCCTATGAAGTGCTTAAAGATGGGCGGACGCTGACGCAAAAGGACCGCCGCTATGTGATGAGCCTTAAGGATCTCTGCACGCTCGATATTCTGCCGGATATTCTGGAAAGCGGTGTCTGTTCGCTGAAGATCGAGGGCCGCATGAAAAGCCCGCGATATACGGCGGGCGTGGTCAGCGTCTACCGGAAATATCTGGATCGGTACATAAAGAATGGTCCCGGCGGATATTATGTGGAGGAAACGGATAAGCGTCTGCTTTCGGATCTTTTCGACCGCGGCGGGTACACGACGGGGTATTACGGGCAGCACAACGGAAAGGATATGGTTGTCTTAAAGGAGAAACCTTCTTTCCGCCGGACGGATCAGGCGCTTTTGGACCGCATCGACGCGGAATACATCAGGACGGGAAAAAAAAGAAGAATCGGCGGGCGGCTGTCGGCAAAAACGGGAGAACCTTTGCGCCTCCTCCTGTGGACGGAGGACGGGACGGTCGCCGCGCAGGTTGAGGGCGCCGTCGTCCGGAAGGCGCGGAAGCAGCCGATGACAGCGGAGTGTCTTGAGAGACAGGTGCGAAAAACCGGCGGTACGCCGTTTGTGTTTGACCGTCTGGAAACGGAAGCGGATGAAGATGGATTCGTGCAGGTGCGGGAACTGAACGAATTGCGCAGGAAAGGGCTGGCTGCCCTCCGCGAAGCGATCCTGCGTTCATACGCACGAAGTTTGCCCGACGGCGGTCCCAGCCCGTGTGACGAAAGTTCCGGTTTGCCGGACGGCGATCCCGGTCCGTGTGACGGAAGTTCCGGTTTGCCGGACGGCGATCCCGACCCGTGTGACGGAAGTTCCGGTCTGCCGGACGGCAGCCCCGGCCCATGCGACGAAAGTCCCGTTTTGCCGGACGGCAGCCCCGGCCCATGCGACGAAAGTCCCGGTCTGCCGGACGGCAGCCCCGGCCCATACGACGAAAGTCCCGTTTTGCCGGGCGGCGGTTCCAACCCGGGCGGCGGCAGTTCCGGCTCGTCCGACGGCATCATCAACCTGCATGTCGGCAGTCCCGACTTGCCGGACGGCAGCCCCGGCCCGTGTGGCAAAAGTTCCGGTTTGCCGGACGGCAACTTCACCCCTCACGGCGGCGCCGTCAGCCTGTCCGCCGCCCGGAAGCGCACGCCCGGCGCGCCGGCTCTGCATGTTCTGGTGTCATGCCGGCCCCAGTTTGAGGCCGCTCTGGAGGAAGCGGACGTCGCGGAGATCCAGATCGAATCCGACCGGTTCCCGCCGGAGCGCTGGGCTTTCCTCGCGTCCGCCTGCCACGAGGCGCGGAAACGCTGCGTTCTGGCGCTGCCGGTTATCTGGCGCGGGGAAGCGGAGAATTATTTTGAAAAAAACGGGAAGCGGCTGGCAGAGGCCGTTTTCGACGGCTTTCTGGTCCGGAACCTGGAGGAGATTCGTGTTTTTACACGCTTTCGGGAGCAATGCGCGGCGGCCCGCCCGCTTTCGCCCGATAAGGGTCCCGCGGGGCGCGTCCCGCGCATTTTCGCCGACCACCACCTTTACGTTTTCAACCGCGAAGCGGCGCTTTCGCTGACCCGGCTGGGGGCGGAGCGTCTGACCTTTCCGCTGGAACTGAACGGCCGGGAAATCGGGGAGCTGGCGGACAGCCTGTCAGATACGGAAGACAGACCTTCCTTTGAACTGACCGCCTACGGGTTCCTCCCGGTCATGGTCACGGCCCAGTGCGTCCGAAAGACCGTTTCCGCCTGCGGCCGCGAGCCGGAACTTCTGTACCTGCGGGACCGCACCGGCAAAAAACTGCCTGTATATAATCACTGCGTTTTCTGTTACAATACGATATACAATCCGGATCCGTTGTCCCTACTCGGCATGGAGACCGTCGTCGCACGCATTGCTCCGTCGGCCCTCCGTCTGCAGTTCTTTACCGAGACCCGCGGGGAGACTGCGGCGGTTATCCGCGCCTTTGCGGATTCTTTTTTACATCCCGGCCGGGCGGCGGACGGCGGGGACGCGGCGCTTGGTGCCCGGGAGTACACGAGGGGCCATTTAAAGCGCGGAGTTCTCTAAGGAGTTCTTTACCGTGAAAGCCCCGGACGGCGGCCGTGGAATGCGCAGGCTTGCTTGCGGGGCATGGAAGTTTACTTTTAAAGGAGAGCGGCGCCAGGCCGCGGGAAAGTGTTCCATGACCGGTTTCAACGTGCTGAACGGACCCGTCGTCCGGAATATGCTGACGATGTACGTATCGGGGAGCAGGTACCTGCTGCTTTTGCTGATGGCGGCTTATACGTATCTGAATTTCCGCTGTTTCCGCGCGGATTCCGAACAGAAAATCCGGATATGCGGCTGGCAGAAGGGACTGATGTTCCTGCTCCATTTCGTTGCTTACAGCGTGATCGGTCTGCGCGCCGGCGATCCGGCCGTGGCCGTCCTTTATGGGCTGCAGGTGCTGTTTTTCCTCTGCTATATGTTCCTTTACCGGCGCTTCTATCCGGAATGTTCCCGGCTGCTGGTCAATAACGTCTGCATGTTTCTGTGCATCGGTTTTATCATGCTGGCCCGTCTGGATTTTGAAAAGGCGGCGCGCCAGTTCCTCATCGCGGCGGCATCGGCCGCGGCGGTCTGGCTGGTCCCCCGGCTCATCGTGAAAGTCCGGAATCTTGCCCGGCTGGCCTGGCTGTACGGCGTTTGCGGTCTGGGGCTGCTTCTGCTTGTCTGGCTGACGGGCGACACCAGTTTCGGCGCGCGGCTGTCCATTGCCGTCCGCGGATTTTCTTTTCAGCCGTCCGAGTTTGTCAAAATCCTGTTCGTGCTGTTTGCGGCGTCCGTTTACGCCCGGCCCGTCCGCGTGAAACAGGTGATTGCGGCCACGGCCGCGGCGGCTCTCCATGTGCTGGTGCTGGTTCTGTCGCGGGACCTGGGCGGCGCGCTGATCTTTTTTATCACCTACCTGTTTATGATGTACGCGGCCACTTCCGATTGGCGGCTGCTCGGTCTGGGACTGCTTGGCGGCGGCGGGGCGGCCGTGGCCGCTTACGGCATGTTTTCGCATGTGCGGGACCGCGTTCTGGTCTGGCTGGATCCCTGGTCGGATATCGACGACAAGGGGTACCAGATCACGCAGTCCCTTTTTGCCATCGGAACGGGCGGCTGGTTCGGTCTGGGGCTTGGCGGGGGAATGCCGAAAAAGATCCCCGTAGTGGAAAAGGATTTTATCTTTTCCGCGATTTCGGAGGAAATGGGGGCGCTGTTCGCCCTGTGCCTTTTGCTTCTCTGCCTCGGCTGCTTCCTGCAGTTTCTGCTTATCGCGGGAAGGAGCCGGGACCCGTTCCGTAAGCTGACGGCTTTCGGACTCGGGACGCTCTATATCGTGCAGGTGTTTCTGGCCGTGGGCGGCGCCGTCAAGTTCATTCCCTCGACGGGCGTGACGCTGCCCTTTATCAGCTACGGAGGGAGTTCCCTTCTGAGCACGTTCCTCCTTTTCGGCATTCTCCAGGGGATCTATATCGCGGAAGGCGGCCCGCGGGAGACGGAAGAGGGTGCCGCAAACGCGGGAGAGGAAGCGGGAGCCGAAAACGCGAAAGAGGAAGCCAGCCGCGAACAGGGACGGCCGCGGAATGGGAAAGCCGGATACGGCGGAAAAACTCCCGGAACGGTGCGAGCCGCTTCTTCCCTTCCGACTTCTGACCGGGAAGTGAAGATGAACCGCAATATGCGCTTCCTTGCGTTTCCGGTAATCATCGCGTTCGCCGGCATAATCCTCTATGTGGGATGGTTCTTGGCCGTGCGGAGCGAAGAAGTAATCCATAACCCCTACAACGCGCGGTTCGGCAGCATAGCTGCCGATTTGAAAGAGCGAAGCCGGACATTCGTCGGCTTTTTTCCAAACAGAAACGGTTCCGGCTAACACATCGCGAAAGAAATCGTTTCCGCCGCCATACCCGTCGCCTGCCGGGAAACGGCCGTTCCATACCGGTCTCTCCGGACAGACTCATGTATTTTTTTCCATACAATCGCAAAATTTTCGCCGCCGCGCCGCGCCGTTTCCCGCGGAAGCCGACGAACAGGTATTTTCGATATGAAATGAAATAGAGTCTTTCAGGCGCGATATGGCATAAAAATATCGCAAATTGATTGATTTGGTCTGAAAACAATCTGAAATATTTCAGAATATCACGCATCTTTTCCGCGTGTCCGTCTGTTCATCTACGGAAAACATTTGTCCGTCTGTCCCATTACAAAAGGGGAGAAACCGCTTGACAGGAAACGGTTTAACATGCTAAAATGTGCGATATGGCAGAGAAGCCAGAAATGAAGGGATTCTTTGCCATTTGCATATTCTACCGGGCATAATTAAGAAATGAGAGGAGAGAGTTTTATGAGAAGAAGTGTTTCCAAGGCGGTTGCCCTGACGGCTGCCGCGGCTCTGGTCCTGACAGCCTGCGGCGGCGGAAACAGCGGCGGGGGGGCTTCCGGAGGCGGGGGAACCGCGAACGCCGGCGGCAGCGCCAACGCTATCAAGGATCTTGTCACCTATGAATCCCAGGTGAGCGAGCAGCAGGGTTTCCTGATCCAGAACACGGAGAGCGCCTCGGACTTAAACGTCCTCTGCAACGTGTATTCTCCGCTTCTGGAAGTAAACAGCAAGGGCCAGCTGGGGCCGGCGGTCGCCACCGAGTGGGGCACGGAGGACGGCGGTCTGACCTGGACCTTCAAGCTGCGCGACGATGTCAAGTGGGTTGACATTAACGGCAACGTGATGGCCGACTGCACCGCGCAGGACTGGATCACGGGCCTTGAGTGGGTGCTGAATTTCCATAAGAACGGCGCGAATAACACGTCCATGCCGAACGCGCTGATCCGCGGCGCGCAGGACTATTACGACTATACCAGCGAACTGGACGAGGCGGAAGCGAAATCGCTCGACAAAAGCAAGTTCCTGGAGATAGTCGGCATCGAGGCGCCGGACGACTACACTTTGATCTATCACTGCGCGCAGAACGCGCCGTATTTCGATACGGTCTGCACCTCCGCCTGCCTGTATCCGCTGTCCCAGAAGCTGGTCGATACCCTGGGCGTTGACAACATGATCGGGATGACGAATCAGAACATGTGGTTCAACGGACCCTACATCGAGACGGAATTCATTTCCGGCAACTCCAAGACCCTGACTCCCAACCCGGAGTATTGGGACAAGGACGCCTCCCTGTTCGATTCCGTGACCATCAAGATCGTTTCCGACGGCGTGCAGGCGTACCAGCTGTTTGAGAACGGCGAACTGGACAACGTGGAGCTGAGCGAGTCCACGCTGCGTGCCATCTATGACGACGAGAACCATAAGTACCACAACAACCTGTCCGAGATGCGTCCGAGAAAGTATTCCTACCAGATGCACTTGAATTACAACAAGAACAACGAGGACGGCACGCCCGACGAGAACTGGAACAAGGCGGTCGCCAACGAAGCGTTCCGTCTGTCCCTCTACTACGGGCTGGATGTGACGAACTACTGGGCGCGCACCAATTTCATTTACCCGCTCCACTGCGAGAACCTGGCCTACACCATGTCCGGGCTTTTGTACTTCTCCGACGGGACCGACTACACGCAGAAGGTGATCGAGAAACTCGGCATTCCGGAGTCGGACGGCAAGACCCCCAGGAGACTGAACAAGGAACTGGCCCAGCAGTACAAGGAGCAGGCGATGGAGGAGTTGAAAGCCGAGGGCGTTACCTTCCCGGTGGAGTTTGACTACTACATCGTATCCGGCAGCCAGACCGCTCTGGACGGCGCCAACGTGCTGAAGCAGTGCTTCGCCGAGAGCCTGGGCGACGATTACGTGAGCCTGAATATCGGCACCTACGTATCCAGCCAGACCAAGGAAGTCGTGACGCCGCGCCTGCAGTCCTTCGTGATCAACGGGTGGGGCGCCGACTACGGCGATCCGGCCAACTTCGTGGATCAGGAGCGCTACGGCTATGACGGCGCCTACTATTCCAAGAACTATTCCAATATCAACGACGTGACCGACGAGAAGCTGATCTCCACCTATAAGGAATTTTCGGAAATGGCGGAGAAGGCCGGCGAGATCTGCGACGATATGGACAAGCGCTATGAAGCCTACGCGGACGCCGAGGTCTTCATGCTGCAGCACGCCCTGGTCATCCCGTTCAACTACAACGTGAGCTGGGAACTGACCAAGATCAACGACTACACCAAGATGAACGCGATGTTCGGAGCCCAGAACTATACGTATAAGAACTGGGAGACATCCGTAGACGCCTATACTACGGAGCAGTACGAAGCGTTTAAGGCGGCGGCCGGAGAGTAATCCATGGCAAAATACACGGTGAAGCGGCTCGCGCAGTCGCTTGTCACGGTGCTGGTGATCGCAACGATCGTTTTTCTGCTGATGCGTATGCTTCCCACCGATTACTATTTTACGGAAGATCAGGTGATGAAGCTGACCGAAGAGCAGAAGAACGATCAGCTGCGGGCCGCCGGTATGCTGGACCCGATCGGGGAGCAGCTGCTCCGTTTTTATGGGCGAATCCTTCGTCTGGATTTCGGTACGTCCCGAAGGATTCAAAGCGGGCAGCCCGTTGTTTCCGTGATCGGTTCCCGGTTCGCCGTATCGATGAAAATGGGCGTGATTTCCATGGCGTTTTCGCTGGTGTTCGGCGTCTCCATCGGGATCCTGCAGACGAGATTCAAGGATCATCTGCCGGACCATGTGGGGACCGCCTATACGATCCTGGTCAACGCCGTCCCCTCGCTGGTGTCCTACTCGCTGGTGCTGGTGATCGGTTCCAAGGTGTTTAACCTGCCGTCCCTGTACTCGACGAGGAACGTGTTCAAATCCAGCATCCTGCCCATCATCTGCATTTCCCTCTCCTCGGTGGCGTATTACGCGCTGTGGACCAGGCGCTACATGGTGGACGAACTGAACAAGGATTATATCAAGCTGGCCAGGATCAAGGGCATGTCGACCAAGGACATCATGGTCAAGCATGTGCTGAAGAACGCCTTTGTGCCGCTGGTGCAGTATATCCCGGCTTCCCTGCTTCTGACCATGGGCGGCTCGCTCCTTGCGGAGCGGTTCTTCTCCGTTCCCGGCATGGGGCCCCTTTTGACGGACGCCATCACCCGCTATGATTTAGACGTCGTCCAGACGCTGGTGATTCTCTACGCCTCACTGGGCATCGTCGGCGTTTTCCTGGGCGATGTGGCCATGATGCTGCTCGATCCGAGGATCAAACTTGCTGACAAAGGAGGAACCCGATAATGGCTAAACAGGAAGAAGTGAAACAGGAAGCGAATCAGGACGATCTGTTTCGCGTCGTGGAATATTCCGCCGAGGCCGCGGAGCGGATCGGCTATTCCGATTATTCCTACTGGAAGTCCGTGTTCCAGAACTTCTTAAATAAGAAATCGGCCGTGGTCATGGCCGTCGTATTCTTCTCGCTGGTGATTTTCTCCTTTGTGGCGCTCCGGATCGGCAAATACGATTACAAGGATCTGTACCTGCTTTCCGACAGTTCGCTGGCGTTCACGAAGCCGAACGGGCAGTTCTGGTTCGGCACCGACAACCTGGGCCGCGACTACTGGTGCCAGGTGTGGTACGCCGCGCAGGTGTCCATCAAGCTGGCGCTGATAGTGGCCGCCGGCGAGTGCGTGCTGGGCGTGACGATCGGCTGCATCTGGGGCTACGTGCGCAGCCTGGACCGTTTCCTTACCGAAGTGTACAATGTGATCAACAATATCCCCACCGTCATTTACATGACGCTGGTGGCACTGATCGTCGGCCAGAGTTTCCGCAACATGGCGATTGCCATGATCTGCATCGGCTGGCTGACCATGGCCCGGAATGTCCGCAACCTCGTGCTGATGTACCGCGACCGGGAGTATAACCTGGCCTCGCGCTGCCTGGGCACGCCGGTGTGGAGGGTCCTGGTCAAGAATATTTTCCCGTATCTGATCAGCGTGGTGATCCTGCGGCTGGCCCTGGCCATCCCCTCGACCATCGCCCTGGAGTCCACCCTGTCCTATCTGGGACTGGGCCTGGATATCAATACGCCGTCGCTGGGCATCCTGCTGCGCAATGCCCGGAACTATTTCCTGGATTATCCGTATCTGCTGATTTTCCCCGCAGTGATCGTGTCACTGATCACCGTGACGTTCTATCTGGTGGGCAACGCCTTTTCAGATGCGGCGGATCCCAGAAACCACGTATAAGGACCGGAGGACACAACTATGGCGAAAGAACCGATTTTATCAGCGAAAGACGTGGTGATCCAGTTCAGTCTCCGCGGCAGGCTCCTGACGGCGATCCGGAAGTGTTCTCTCGATCTTTACGAGGGCGAGACGCTGGCCCTGGTGGGCGAATCGGGCTGCGGCAAGTCCACGCTGGGCCGCACGCTGATCCAGCTCCTTACCCCCACCTCCGGCGAGGTGTATTTTGAGGGGAAGAACATTGTCGGCATCAAAGAGGCGGAATT
>CAZPGD010000018.1:9666-13155 GCA_964585865.1 uncultured Hungatella sp.
TCTCGATCTTTACGAGGGCGAGACGCTGGCCATCGTCGGCGAGTCCGGATCCGGGAAGTCCGTGTTTACGAAGTCGTTTCTGGGTATGCTGGACGCCAACGGCAAGGTTATCGGCGGATCCATCCTATATGAGGGCAAGGACCTGTCCAAATATACGACGGAAAAGGAATGGATGACGATCCGGGGCAAAAAGATTTCCATGGTCATGCAGGACCCCATGACGTCCCTGAACCCCTTAAAAAAGGTGGGGAAACAGATCGAGGAGAGCATTCAGCTGAACCAGAACGTCAAAAAGGACCAGCTAAAGGCGATGGCCATCGATATGCTGGACAAGGTGGGGATCCCCAATCCGGAAGTCCGCTACAACCAGTATCCGCATGAATTTTCCGGCGGCAAGAGGCAGCGTGTGGTGATTGCCATTGCCGCGGCCTGCCGTCCCCAGATCTTGATCTGCGATGAGCCGACCACGGCTCTGGACGTGACCATCCAGGCGCAGATCCTCAACCTGATCCGCAGTCTTCAGAAGGAACTGAAGATGACGGTCATTTACATCACCCACGACTTGGGCGTGGTCGCCAACGTGGCGGACCGCGTGGCGGTCATGTACGCCGGCCAGATCGTGGAGGTGGGCAACGTGGACGAGATCTTCTACGACGCGTGGCACCCCTATACCTGGGCGCTTCTGCAGGCGCTGCCGCAGCTTGGCGTCAAGGGAGAGGACCTGCCCACGATCGACGGCACGCCGCCGAACCTGTTTAACGAGATCAAGGGCGACGCGTTCGCGCCGAGGAACAAGAAGGCGCTGGCCATTGATTTCGTGGAGGAGCCGCCGTTCTTTGACGTGACGCCCACGCACAAGGCCAAGACGTGGTACCTGGATCCCAGGGCGCCGAAGATCGAGCAGCCGCAGTCGATTAAGCTGCTGCGCGAGAAAATGAAGGAAAGAGGGTGATCTGTATGGCGGAGAGAGAGAAGCTGATTGAGGTTAAGGACCTGCAGATTACGTTCGGTTCCGGCAAGAAGAAATTCGTGGCGGTCGATCACGTCAATTTCGATATTTACAAAGGCGAAACATTCTCTCTTGTAGGCGAATCCGGCTCCGGCAAGACCACCATCGGCCGCGCCATTACCCGGATCAATCCGGTCAGCGCGGGCGAGATCCTTTTTAAGGGTCAGCGCATCAGCGGCAAAATCTCCAAGGAGATGGACAGGGAAGTGATCCGGAAGTGCCAGATGATCTTCCAGGACCCGATGGCCTCTCTGAACGAGCGCGCCAAAGTCGACTACATCGTCTCCGAGGGTCTGATCAACCATCATCTCTATAAGGACGAGGAGGACCGCAAGGCGAAGGTGGAGAAGGCCCTGCGCGAGGTGGGCCTGCTTCCGGAGTTCGCGTCCCGTTTCCCGCATGAGTTCTCGGGCGGGCAGAGGCAGCGTATCGGTATCGCCCGGGCGCTGATCATGGAGCCGGAGTTCATCGTGGCCGACGAGCCGATCTCGGCTCTGGACGTGTCCATCCGCGCGCAGGTTCTGAACCTGCTGAACCGTCTGCGCAAGAGCAGGGGTCTCACCTATCTGTTTATCGCGCATGATCTGTCGGTCGTGCGGTTCATTTCGGATCGCATCGCCGTGATCCACAAGGGGCGGATCGTGGAACTGGCGGAGGCGGAGGAACTGTTTCGGCACCCGCTCCATCCCTATACGAAGGCGCTGCTTTCGGCGGTGCCGATCCCGGATCCGGAACTGGAGAAGCATAAGACCCTTCTGGTCTACGATCCTTCCATTCATGATTACACGAAGGAAGGCCCCGTCTGGGAGGAGATTCTGCCGGGGCATTTCGTCTACGGCAATAATAAGGAACTGGACGGCTACCGGGAAGAGATCGCGAAGAGAGGCTGATCCGCGCGGCGCGTTCGCGGCGGCGGGAGCCGGATAAAGAGGAACAGGAGACTGCCGCAGGCTTGTGACAGTCTCTTTTCACGCCGCGGCGGCAGAACGCGATGGGAGACGTTATGAAACGAATACGGGAATTGTATGAACCCTATATGATCCGACCGATTATTTACCAGTGCGTGACCAAGTGCACGACCGCGCTGGCGGTGATCCTTTTGTGGAACCGCTTCATCAACCGGCAGGGAACGGTGGTGGCGTTTCGCGACGGCGGTCTTTTCGTGGGAATGGTGTTCCTTCTTCTGGCCTGGTTCTCCTATCTGAAGCTGGACGGGATGAAGATCCACTACCTTTTGGAGGAGCGGAGGAAAAAGAAGCCGGTCCGCGCCGGCTATACGGATCTGATCGATTTCGCGGACGAGCATGTGGTCTCCTACAGCGAACTGAGCGACGAGGAGAAAGCGGCCAGCCGCCTTGCCTCCAGCCTGATCAGCGGCCTTATTTTCCTGATCCCCGGCGTGGTCCTGACCGTTCTGATGTGGGCCTAAGGCCGCGGGCCGGTGCGGCCGTTGCCGGTGCGAATGTGGGCCGAACTTTTGCTGCCGGTGCGAATGCGGGCCGAACCTTTGCTGCCTTTGCCGGAGTGTCTGCGGGCCGGTGCGCGTCGCGGCCGGCCCGCGCGCAAATTCCGATTCCGGTTGCATTGTCCCGAAAAAAGCGCTATACTGTTTGCGGTCTCACGGATAAAACACACCAGACGGCCGTGCCGTTTTGCGGCCGGACAGGAGGGATTGCAATGATTGAAGCAACGAGCTGTGGAGGTGTGGTGATTTTTCGGGGTAAGATTCTTGTTCTGTATAAGAATTACAGGAACCGGTACGAAGGATGGGTTCTGCCGAAGGGAACCGTAGAAGCGGGGGAGGACTATAAGGAGACGGCGCTGCGCGAGGTCCGCGAGGAAACCGGCGTCCGCGCGTCCATCATCAAATACGTCGGAAAGAGCCGGTATTCGTTCAGCACGCCGCAGGACATGGTGGAGAAGGACGTCCACTGGTACCTTATGATGTCCGACAGTTATTACAGCAAACCGCAGCGGGAGGAATATTTTCTGGATTCCGGCTATTATAAATTCTATGAAGCCTATCACCTGCTGAAATTCACCAACGAAAAGCAGATTCTGGAAAGGGCCTACAACGATTATCTTGATTTGAAGAAGAATAACCTGTGGGGTTCGAGGAAATACTTTTAAGAGCGCGAAAAAAGGACACTTCCGTGACAGAAAGTGTCCTTTGCTTTTCAGCGGGGAACGGCCGGGCGGAAAACGCGCCGGTCATTTTTCCTCTTTCAGGTACAGGTGGCGCGGCAGGCCGTTCACCATCACGCACGGGTAGTCGCCCTGGATCAGCGGGCGGACATAATCAATGAAATCTTCCGTGACATTGGTACCGTCCTCGGTGATCCATTCCCGCGGGACCAGTTTCTCGTCGTTGGCGATCTTGTGCACGTCATAGACGCCGGTAGCGGACTGATAGGGGTCGTTGGACACGCGGTCGATCACGACCATCTTGCCGGAGTCGCCTTCGTCAGCCGCCTTGACCG
>CAZPGD010000019.1:0-4692 GCA_964585865.1 uncultured Hungatella sp.
CGACATTCGGAATCCGTGGGGCCCCCGCCCCACTTCTTCCTCATGTCGGGGCGGGGCGTAAAGTCTTTCATCCGCCGGCATGTGAACATGCCGCGGATGCAGACTTTCGACCCTGGCATCACAACTCCATGGTTATGAAAATATCATAGATCGCCCGGATGGCGGTTTCAAAATCGGAATCCTTCACGCCGATAATGATATTTCGTTCGCTGGAGCCCTGGTCGATCATTTTGACGTTGACGTGGGCGTGGGCAAGGGCGGAGAACAGTCTCCCGGCCGTCCCCCTGGCGGCCTTCATGCCGCGGCCGACCACCGCGATAAGCGCCATGTCCGATTCCATTTCCACCAGATCCGGCTCGACCGCGCGGTGGATCCCCGCGATCACGGACTGCTCGTATTCCTCGAATTCCGACTGATGGACGAATATGGTCATTGTATCGATGCCGGACGGCATATGCTCGATGGAAATCCCATATTTTTCAAAAACGGACAGCACCTTCCGGCAGAAGCCGACTTCCGAATTCATCATGGCCTTTTCCACGTTGACCGAGCAGAATCCCTTTTTCCCGGCGATGCCCGTGATAACGTAGCGCGGTTTCCGGCAGGTGCTCTCCACAATCAGCGTCCCCTTGTCCTTGGGACGGTTCGTATTGCGGATATTGATCGGGATCCCTTCTTTGCGGACCGGGAAAATCGCGTCCTCGTGCAGCACATTGAATCCCATGTACGACAGTTCCCGCAGTTCGCTGTACGTGATGGTGTCGATAACCTGCGGATTTTCCACGATATGGGGATCCGCCACCAGCACGCCGGACACATCCGTCCAGTTTTCATAGAGATCCGCCTGCACGGCCCGCGCAACGAGGGACCCGGTGACGTCCGAACCGCCTCTGGTAAAAGTCTTGACGCCTCCGTCGGGCATGGAACCGTAGAATCCCGGTATGACCGCCCCCTCGGTATGCTCCAGATGCTCCGCCAGTTCCCGGTTCGTTTTTTCCGTGTCAAGCGCGCCATGCCCGTCGAAAAAGATCACGTCGGCCGCGTCGATAAATTCATATCCCAAATACTGGGCCATAATCAGTCCGTTCAGATACTCGCCGCGGGAAGCCGCGTAGTCCCTGCCTGCCTTCCTGATAAAATTCTCCTCGATGCAGTCAAATTCATACGCCAGATTCATGTTCAGTTCCAGGCCGTCGATAATTTCGGCAAACCGTTCCTTGATCCTCCCCAGCGTCTTTTTATAGGCGGCTCCCTGGGATGCCTGGTCGTAGCACTGGTAGAGCAGGTCCGTCACCTTCTCGTCCTTCTCATTGCGCTTGCCCGGCGCGGACGGCACCACATATTTCCTTGATTTCTCGGCGCGGATGATTTCTGCCGCTTTCTTGAACTGTTTCGCGCTTGCCAAAGAACTTCCGCCGAATTTCACAACTTTCTTCATCACTCCAAGATCCCTCTTTTCTGCCTTGGTCATGGTACAGGATAACATGCAATCTGAATCATACCCCGGCGGAAACTTTCTGTCAAGTATCGGGAACACCCGCGGCACGGATGTCCGGAACGTTATATTTCCTTCATCTGCTCCTGTATCTGTGTCTCGCAGGCGCGCATGGCCAGGATCGTCTTCTCCATCAGTTCCTCCAATGTCCATCCCAGTCTCTCGGCGCCCTCGCGGATCACGTCTCTGGAACAGCCGGCCGCGAAACGCTTATCCTTGAATTTCTTCTTTAAGCTGGAAACTTCCAGATCCGAGGCGCTCCCGGACGGCCTCATTTTTACCGCCGCGCCGATCAGGCCCGTCAGTTCGTCCACCGCGAAAAGAACCTTCTCCATCTGGTGTACCGGCTCTACGTCGCAGCAGATTCCGTATCCGTGGCTGCAGACGGCGTGGATCATGTCGTCTCCCGCCCCCGCTTCCCGAAGCAGTTCCGGCGCCTTTAGGCAGTGCTGCTCCGGATACAGTTCAAAATCAATGTCGTGGAGCAGGCCAACCTGTCCCCAGAACTCCTCGTCCTCACCGTATCCGAGTTCTTTCGCGTACCATCTCATAACCGCTTCCACCGTCAGCGCGTGCTGAATATGGAACGGTTCCCGGTTATACCTGCGGAGCAGGTCGAACGCCTGCTGCCTCGTAAACGCACTTTGCATTATCAATCCCTCCTGTTTTTCTTTTATTCTTCCCCGGTTATTTTGCCGGATCCGCCGCTTGCCTCGCAGGAGTCTGCCTGCTTTTCCGGTACGGCTGTTTATTTTGTGGAAAATACCGTTTGCTTTGCGGAAACCGTTCTTTGCTTGCGGCGGCGGCTGCTGGTTTTGCGGAAAATGCCGTTTATTTTTCCGGATCCGCGTCCCCGTAAGGTTTTAATGTTTCATAGGAATACAGGCCGGCATCCGACACCGGCTCCGTGCGGAGTTCTCCTTCCTGACTGGACAAGAGCAAATGACTGTCTTTCAGCCAGTTTCCCAGATTGCCGCACCACTGGCGGAACAGGGCGTCATCGTAACCGGCATCCTGCGAAAACGTAAATTCGGATCCCGCGATCTGACGGACCCGCCCTTCCTCATCCAGTCGGAATACCTGATAGGAATATTCCCCGAAAACATCCCGGTTCTCGATATGGACCGTCAGAAGGTAGCCGGTCTCATCCGCGCGGCCCGCGTTCAGCTTACCCGCGTAAATATTGTTCCATCCGGCACGTGCCCTGTGGGCGGAAAGCGTATATAGAATACCGCCCCCTTCGTCCTGACCGCGGCGGACGAGCACGATCCCGCTGTCTCCGTCGCCGATGTTCCCGGTATAAATATCGATCTGTTCCATGCCCCCGGCATCGGAGACGTCGGCGGTTTCGCTCCGTTCCAACTGATAATACGTTTCCAGCGCGTCGGCGGAGGACGGCTGGCCGGTAAGCGACGGAAGATCCCCGTACCAGCTGTCGGTTCCGTCCGGGGCCGATGAATAGGAAATACCGACGTCGTAGAAAGCGCTGTCCAGGGCGGCCTGACGGATCCGGCCGTCGGCAAAGACCGCGTGAACCGGCGGATTCCGATAGGAAAATCCGTCGGAAAGCAGATCGGCAAAACTGTCGAAATCCGTCCGTTCATAAAGAGCCTCTTCCAGCCCCCGGTTCACAAGGAACAGACAGTCCTCATCAAATGCCAGAAGGGGAAGTTCCTTGTCTCTCGGCCATTCCTCGACCGTATAGCGGTCAATGCCGCGGACGCTGCGCGCGACGGACTGCGGATAAATCACGTAACGGCCGTCGGGGACTCCGCCGTCCCGCAATACAATCGGTTTTTCCGCTTCTGCCCCGGCGCTTTCTTCGTCCCCGTATCCCGCCGTTTCATCAGATTCCGATAATTTTGCTGATTCCGGCTCACCCGCTGATTCTGATGTTTCCGCCGACTTCGGCGTTCCCGCCGATTCCGACGCTTCAGCTGATTCTAACGGTTCGGCTGACCCTTCTTTTCCCGCAGAATCCGCCACTCCCGCTGAATTTGATTTCGAACAGCCTGACAAAAGCAGGGTGAAGACTATCAAAAAAAGAGGAACTATTCTTGCATTTCTCATTCGTGTGTTTCTCATACTCGTATGTCTCATTCCCGTATTCTTCTTCTGCATTTCTGTTCCTCTTCCATGTACGTTCAAGCGCAATATGTTTTTCCATAGTCTGCCAAATGGCGCAAAATATTTTTCCATGGCCGGTCCAACGGCGCAATATATTTTTTCCATAGCCGGCCCAATGGCGCAATATTTTTTTATGGCCGGCCAAATGGTGCAATATTTTTTTCTCATGGCCGGCCCAATGGCGCAATGTATTTTTTCCATGGCCGACCCAATGGCGCAATATTTTTTCCCATGGCCGATCCAACGGCGCACTATTTTTTCCATGGCACGCTCAATGCCCTGCGGACAGCAAAAATACCGCTCCGCAGCGCTTCTGAAGAACGGCATTTTGATCCTTACGACACGGAACAGACGGCGGCCCTTACGGAACGGCCGGCGGTTCTTCGGCGTGCGGGGAAAGCCGTGTATGCCGACACGTCACTGTCCGCTGTCCGGATTCGCCATCTCTTCCGCCGCCTTCACGGCCTCCTGCGAAATCGGCTCTCCGATGCTGACTTTTCCGGATGTGAAACGGTTCACCAGATCCGGCACCATATCCAGCATCTTGTTGATCGTATTCTGATCCTTGACATTGATCAGTCTTGTGGAGCCGTTCTGAATAATCAGGATCGCGCTGGGACTCATCTTGGCGTTCATGCCGCCCGCGCCGCGGCTTTTGGCGTTATCGTCAAACGCGCCCGCCGCCATGCCGCAGGTCACATCCATCAGGGGCAGGATAATGGCCCCGTCCACTTTTACCGCGTCGCCGACTACGGTCTTTGTCGTCACCAGCTTGTCGATGCCGCGGAAAAGGGCGTCCATCGATTCCGCGATCTGATTTTTGTTCTCTGCCATCTCATATACCTCCGTTCGCAAGGAATTTTCTTATTTTTTTAATCATTTTCCAGAAGTTCCCGTCAATCAGCACCCTGACGATTATCACGGTTACGGTCCCCAGACGCACGCGCCCCTGCGCGTCCAGATCGCCCGCCAGGACGGAATTTTCAAAATCGGGCGCAATCTCCAGACTGTCGCCATACCATACGTAAAGCAGGCTGCAGGCCGTCAGCACCTTCCCCGTGACGGCCGGA
>CAZPGD010000019.1:4702-6597 GCA_964585865.1 uncultured Hungatella sp.
CGGATGAGGGCTTTCAGCTGCTTTAAAACCAGCCGGATGGTCTTGCGGTTCCGCGGATTATTGAAAAATCTCCGGATCCATTTCCGCTTCCTGTTCAGCAGTTTCAGTCTATCACAAATACGCGAAATTTGATACTGAATTTTTTCTAAAATGCCGCCCGGAACGGTTTTCTCCGCCGTCTTCGAACCTTCCGCCGGCCCGGAACGTTCTCCGCTTCCGCCGGCCTGACCGCTCTTTTGCTGCCCCGGTTCTTCACCGCTTTCCGGCCCAGCCGTTTCACCAGTCGTTCCTGCCCGTTCTTTCTCCGGCTGTTTCGGTTCTTCACCGTTCTCCGGCCCAGCCGCCTCTCCGGCCGTTCCGGTCTGTTCTTCCTCCGGCCGTTCCGCCTGCCCCGGCTCTTCACCGTTCTCCGGCCCGGCGCGGCCGCTTTCCTCATCGGCAGGCGCTTCCCCGTCCCGGCCGACGCCCGGCTCTTCCTTCTCCTCTTCCCGTTCGCTCAGCCGGTACACCGTGCGCCCCAGCACCTTCACAACCGCGTCCGGTCCGTTGTCATACGTCACCGACACCGAAAGCGCACGCCAGAACCAGGTGATCAAAAGCGACCCCTCCGGTGTTTTCTCCTGATAACTGCCCCTGATCCGGTAACGCACCGGAACCAGCAGCACCAGAAGAACCGCCGCGAGAAGGATGCCAAAGAGCACCAGAAGAACAATTCCTATGATCTTCAGTACCAGCAACACGACATGCAGCATTCCGTTTCACCTGTCCGCCGTTTCCAGAAATTCTTTTATGTCAAATTTTCCGGTGGCTTTATACATCTCATCGACAATCCGCCTGACCAGTTCCAGCGCCTCCCCGTAGCCGAGGGCAATCCCCAGTATCAGGAGATTTTTCTTTTCATAATATTCCTGATACAGGGTCGTTACCGGATAAATGTCCAGAACATTCTTTTCGTTGGAAGGCGGCGTGATTACGTAAATATCGTTCCGCTTCTTCTTCCGCCGGATATCCCACATCACGGAAGAACGCTGTTTTCCCGCCTTTTCTCCCATATACAGCCGGTCGTACCAGATCATTTGTCCACTCACTCCTGATCAATTACATTCGCCTGTAACCGTTCCATGCAGGCTTCCCGCTCCGCGAAGTCCGTACAGCTAGTAAGACTTCCTTCCACATACTCCCGGAACTCCTCTTTCGACCCGTACAGCATGGGCAGCTGGGCCAGCAGACCCGCCATGACCGCGCGGATCACCGGCTTGCTCAGACTGTCAAACGACTCATCCAACTCGCTGATAAAGCGTTCAGTCTGCTCCTCTACCCATTGCCGATCCGCCGTTTCCCTGGCCTCCTCCCGTTCTTCCTCCAGAGAAACGAAGGAACTGGACGACAGCAGCTTCTCAATCATCCTCAGATCCGCGTCCGTCTCCCCCGCCCGGAAATCCAGCCGCTCCATGGCCGCCTCCTGGATCCCTTCCAGACGGGCCAGGTCATCCGCAATCGTTTCCTCAAGCGGCTGCCCGAAACGCGTCATAAACTGATCCAGAATGACCGCGGCGGTTCTTCTCAATACCTGCTCCTCCTGCGCGTCCACCAGCGCGTCCCGGCAGCTCAGAAACAGCACGTACAACTCGTTAATCATGTATTCAAATAACTGCATAAGATCGATTCTTACGCCAAGCAGCCGCACGCCTTCCTCCAGCGCGCCGCAGCAGGCAGCGTAAGCTTCCGCGTCCAAAAAACGGTAATCGGCGGAGCGCAGTACGGACAGGGCCGCTTCCAGATCCGCCTGTTCCTTTCCAGCCTCTTCCGAACCCACTTGCCCCTGCTCCGCGCCTTCCGAAACCGCCTGCCCCTGCTCCGCGCCTTCCGAATCCGCCTGCCTCTGCGCCGCCTCC
>CAZPGD010000019.1:6697-12880 GCA_964585865.1 uncultured Hungatella sp.
AACCGCCTGCCCCTGCTCCGCGCCTTCCGAATCCGCCTGCCTCTGCGCCGCCTCCTACGAGACCGCTTGGCTCTGCGCCGCACCTTCCGAGACCACGTGCTCTTGCGCCGCCTTCTCCGAAACCACGTGCTCCTGCACAACCTCTTCCGAACCCACTTGCCCCTGCTCCGCGCCTTCCGAATCCGCCTGCCTCTGCGCCGCCTCCGATTCTTCCGGGGACTGTATCATGGCATAGGAACGCATCATGTAAAACAGTCTTTCCAGTTCCTTTTTACCGGCCCCGATGTAAACGCTTAAGCGGTCCCTGAGAAGCGCGTAAAATTTCTGCCTCGTATAGCGCACCGGCAGCTGGGCCACCACACGGCGCATCCGGCCGTCCAGAATGACCGCGTCCTCCGAGTCCTCTAACAGTTCCATAATATCGTCCGTCAGTTCCTCGGGAGTCTCCGCCGCCGGAACCCGTTTTACAAAACGGCGCTCGATACGGCTCAATACATATTCATAAACGCGGAAACAGTCCACATACGCCGACAGACGCTCCGTATCCGCGGCGATCTTTCCGCGAAGAACCCCCAGTTCCTCCCGCATATCCTCGCCGCGCAGGAATCCGTCAACCAGCCCGCAGAACTCCTTGTCTTTCCCACCGACGGCCTCTTCCTCCGCCGGATTGGCCGACAAAATCTCATAAAACGTACAGAAATTCAGAACCAGCTGTGTAAACGCGTAACGGTACGAAGCCGACAGCAGCCGTTTCCTGTTATTTCCCATAAACCCGCGCCTCCTTCCGCCGCGCACACACGCGCCGTTTTCCTCTGCTTCCCGCGATTTCCCTGTTCGCGCCGCCGCTCCCCGCGCACGCACGCGCCGTTTTCCTCTGCTTCCCGCGATTTCCCGGTTCGCGCCGCCGCTCCCGGCACACGCACGCGCCGTCTTTCCGCTACTTCGCGTAATTTTCCAGTATGCACCGCCGCAGCAGATCCAGCGCGCGCACCACGGACTGTTCGCGGACCTTTTCGCGGTCGCCCTTAAACTGATATTTTTCCACGGTCACGCGGCCCTTGATGTAGCAGCCGATAAACACCAGGCCCACCGGCTTTTCCTCCGTCCCGCCGTCCGGGCCGGCGATGCCCGTCACCGCGACGCAGGCATCCGCGCCGGAAGCGAAAACACCGCCCGTGGCCATTTCCTTTGCCGTTTCCTTGCTGACGGCCCCGTATTTTTTCAGCGTGGCCTTATTCACATCGAGAAGTTTCCGCTTCGCCTTGTTCGAATACGTGACCAGTCCCTGGCGAAAGACCTCCGAAGCGCCGGGAACGTTGACGATCCGTCCCGCCAGCAGGCCGCCGGTGCAGGATTCCGCCGTCGTCACGGTAAGTTCGTACTTTTTTAGGAGCCGCACCACCGCCATTTCCAGCGTTTCCTCCTCATGCACCGAATACACCGCGGTCCCGAAACGCCTGCGGATCTCCTTCACCACCGGGCGGATCCGTTTCTCCGCCTCGTCCCTGTCGGCCGCGCGGGCCGTGATCCGCAAATGAACCTCGCCCACTTTCGCGTAGGTGGCAATGGTGGGATCCGTCTGCCGGTCGATCAGATCTAGCAGCTGGCTCTCAACCTTGCTCTCCCCCACGCCGCAGATTTTCACCATCCGGGAAACGATCACCTCCGGCTGGCGCTTCTGCAGATAGGGGAACACCTTCTCCTTAAACATCGGGCGCAGTTCCCCGGGAGGCCCCGGCAGCAGAATTGCCGTTTTCCCGTTCTTTTCCATGATCAGTCCCGGCGCGGTGCCGTTGTCATTGTCCAGAACGACCGCGCCGCGCGGCACCATGGCCTGGCGCCAGTTGCTGTCCGGAATCTCCTTGTGCCGGCTGTTTTTGAAATATTCCTCGATCCGCTCCCTGCTGTGCGGGTCAGGCTCCAGCTGCATTTCCATCACCTTCGCGCACGTTTCCCTTGTGATGTCATCCTCCGTGGGCCCCAGACCGCCGGAAAGGATCACGATATCCGCCCGCTCAAACGCCGCGCGCAGCGCCTCCGCAAGACGCTCCTCATTGTCCCCCACCGCCGTCTGCCTGTACAGGGACAGGCCCAGAAGCGCGCATTGCTCCGCCAGGTACTGCGCGTTGGTATTCACAATATTGCCCAGAAGGATCTCCGTTCCCACCGAAATCAGTTCCGCCGTCATGTCCTGTTTCCCTCCGTCAGCACTTTGTAATTTTTCGCGATGTAATCCGCCAGCGAAATAACCGTCAGAACCAGCGAGATCCAGACGCAGGCCGTCGTGACCAGGCGCATGGCGTTGTTTTGAAAATTCAGAATCAGCAGGATCACGGCGATCATCTGGAACGTCGTCTTGAATTTGCCCCAGTAACTCGCCGCGATCACCACGCCGTTGTCCGCGGCCACCAGACGGAAGCCGCTGATAATAAATTCCCGGCTGATAATAAGAATGACCATCCAGGCCGGGATCCGCCCCATTTCCACCAGGCAGATCAGGGCCGAGCAGACCAGCAGCTTGTCCGCCAACGGGTCCATGAATTTTCCGAAATTCGTCACCAGATGGTATTTTCTGGCGATCTTGCCGTCCAGAAGATCCGTGAGGCTGGCCACAATGAAAATCGCCGCGGCGATATAGTCCGTATATTGCAAAATTCCTCCGAAAAGGGCCACGAACCACCCCCACTGCTGATAGCCGCCCAGCAGCAGGAGCACGAACGGCACGATCAGCACGACGCGGAAAATCGTCAGTTTATTCGGCAGATTCATTCCCATACCTCCCCAATCAGATCATATTCGTCAGCACCGGTGACTTTCACGCGCACGAAATCGCCCGACAGAAATTCCCGGTCCGTATGCAAAAATAAAAGCCCGTCCACGTCCGGCGCGTCCATATAGGTGCGGGCCACATAGACATTCTCCTCGGGCAGCCTGCCTTCCACCATCACGTCCAGGATCCGGCCCTTCATGGCTTCCGATTTCCGAAACGCGATCGTCTGCTGGAGTTCCATGATCTCGTCACGGCGTTTTTCCTTCTGTTTCTTCGGAACCTGCCCGGGAAATGACGCCGCGGGCGTGTCCTCCTCCCTTGAATAGGCGAAAACGCCCAGCCGCTCAAACTCCATTTCCCTGACAAAATCCAAAAGCTGCCGGTGATCCTCCTCCGTCTCCCCCGGAAAACCGGAAATCAGCGTGGTCCGCAGGGCGATATCCGGGATCCGCTCGCGCAGGCGGCCGATTATCCGCGTAAGCCCTTCCCGGCCGGTCCGCCGTCCCATGCGCGCAAGCACGCGGTCGCTGGCGTGCTGGACGGGCAGATCCAGGTAATGGCAGATCTTTTCCTCCGCCGCGATCACATCGATCAGTTCTTCCGTGATCTCCTCCGGATAGCAGTACAGGATCCGGATCCACCGCAGATCCGGTACCTGGCAAAGCCTTTTAAGAAGTTCCGGCAGCATTTTTTTGCCGTACAGATCCGTCCCGTACAGGGTCGTTTCCTGCGCCACCAGAATCAGTTCCCGAACCCCCTGACGGGCCAGCCGCGCGGCCTCCTCCGTCAGTTTTTCCATAGGGACGCTCCGGTAGCGGCCCCGCAGCGCGGGAATGATGCAGTATGTGCAGCGCTTATCGCACCCTTCCGCGATTTTTAAATACGCGTAGTACCCGCCCGTGGTCAGGATCCGATCCGCTTTCGCGGCGGGCAGGATGTTCACGTCCTTGAACCGCGGGCCGCGCTCTCCGCGCAGAACGCCCCGCAGCACCTCCGCGATCTCATCATAGGCGGAAGTCCCCACCACCGCGTCCACCTCCGGGATTTCCTTCTGAATTTCTTCCCGGTAGCGCTGCGCCAGGCAGCCGGCGACAATCAGCGCCCGGCAGGGGCCTTCCTGCCGCCGCCGCGCCATTTCAAGGATCGTGTTGACGCTCTCTTCCTTGGCGTCCCCGATGAAGCAGCAGGTATTAATGAGAATTACATCCGCTTCCGATTCATCGTCCGTAAATTCACAGCCGTCTTCGCGCAGAAGGCCGAGCATCGTTTCGGTATCCACCAGGTTCTTGTCACAGCCCAGCGATATGCACAAAATCTTCATGAACGCTCCTCTATGGCAAAAAGCCGTCTCCTTTCTTTCCGAGACGGCCCCCGCGGTTATTCCGCCGCATCGTCGGCGGTATCATCCTCGCTGACGATCTTCACTTTCTGATGGTACAACTCGTCGATGGCCACCGACAAAGGTTTCCTGCCATCCGACGCTGTCAGTGCGTCCTCCCCGGCGATCAGCTGCCTGGCCCGCTTGGCCGTGGCGATCACGATGGAATAACGGCTCTGAATGACGGGTTCCTCGCCTTTCTCCACGTCACTGTTTACGGCTGCGATCAAATCATGGTAGGACGGATGTAACATAACGTATGCTCCTCTCTGTGTCTTATCCCCGCTCGCCCGGGCTTCCGGGCGTGACGGCTCCGATACTTCCCGCTTCCGGTATTTTCTGCTCCGATACTCTCTGCTCTGATATTCTCTGTTCCGATACTTTGCTCCGATATTCTCTGTTCCGATACTCCTTAATCCGATACTCCCAACTCGCGGCGTATTTTCGCGATAAACTCGCCGTTATTTCCCACTTTGGCGTGCTGAGAGCGGATAATACGGTGCATTTCCTCCACACAGGCGTCCAGATCGTCATTTACCAGCAGATAATCATAGCGATCCATTCCTTTGGCCTCTTCCCGGGCCCTGGCCAGTCTGGCTTCAATGTCCTCCTCGCTCTCCGTTCCCCTGCCTGTCAGGCGGCGGCGCAGCTCCGGTATGTCGGGGGGCGCCACGAAAAGCAGCAGCGCGTCCGCGAACTTTTCCTTTACCGCCAGCGCGCCCTGTATCTCGATCTCCAGGATCACGTCTTTGCCCGCCGCAAGCTGCTCGTACACATAGCGTTTCGGGGTCCCGTAGTAATGATCGACGTAGTGCGCGTATTCGAGCAGCTGATCCTCCGCGATCATCCGTTCAAATTCGCCTTCCGTCAGGAAAAAATACTCCCGCCCGTGGATCTCCCCTTCTCTGGGTGGCCTGGTGGTAGCCGAGACGGAAAGGGCATAATTCCCGTACCGTTTCAGAAGCTCCTTCATCAGAGTCCCCTTCCCGGCTCCGGAAAAACCGGAGACGACTGCCAGTATTCCTTGATCGCTCATATCCCCGCCTATTCGATATTCTGTATCTGCTCCCGGATCTTCTCGATCCCGGTCTTTAATTCGATGGCTTTGCCGGAAATCTCCAGATCGCCGGTCTTTGAGAGGATCGTGTTCGCTTCCCGGTTCATCTCCTGGGCGATAAAATCCAGTTTCCGGCCCACGCTTCCCCCGGCTTCCAGTTCCCGCCTGGTATTGGCGATATGGCTGCGGAGCCGCACCGTTTCTTCGTCCACACAGATCTTGTCGGCAAAAATGGTCGTCTCCGTGACGATCCGGGACTCGTCAACGGCGGCCGTTTCCAGCAGTTCCTTCACCTTGTCCGTCAGTTTGGCCCGGTATTCCTCTACGATGGACGGGGAACGCTCCTCGATCTCCCGCACCAGGCGCAGCATCTCGTCCAGCTTGCCCGTCAGGTCGTTTTTTAGGTGCTCCCCCTCGCGGATCCTCGTCTCCACAAACGCGGCGGCCGCTTCCTCCACGGCCCCGGAGAGCCGTTTCCACATGGAGTCCTCGTCCTCCGGCGCTTCCCCCATGGTCAGCACTTCCGGCATACAGGCCAGCCGGGATACGGTGATATCGTCCGTTAAGCCGAACTGCTCCTTCATCACGCGAAAATACTCCATATACTCCGCCGCCAGAGCGGCGTTGTACTGCAACTGCATGGTGCGGGACGTGTAATCCTCATAGGAAATAAAGACGTCCACCTTGCCCCTCTGGATGTCGTTCTTCAGCAGGTTCCGGAGATCCGCCTCGAAACAGTTGAACTTCTTCGGCATCTTGATGCTCAGATCCAGATAACGGTGGTTGACCGACTTGATTTCCACGGAAATCTTGTACTGTTCGGTCACTTTCTCACATCTTCCGAAACCCGTCATACTTTTGATCATCGGGGAAGCCTCTCTTTCCTTATGATGTCGGGAGAGTAAATAATGCCAGACGGATTGTTCCGTGCTTCGCACTCCCACAATCCTGCCCGCCATTCGGAATCCGTGGGGCCCC